>DAORCZ010000723.1:0-4707 GCA_035345735.1 Pseudomonadota bacterium
TCGTCGACGCGGCGCAGGCCGGTGATGTCGATGATGACGACGCGGGCCCGCGAGGTCTGGGCCTCGTGCAGCACGGCTTCGACGATGTCCTGAGCGCGCTGGGCATCGATGGTGCCAAGCAGGGGCATGACCATGATCGACTCCGCCACCGGCACGAGCGGCGTCGATAGCTCAGCCAGCTGCAGGCTCTGCATGCGGATGACCTCTTCCTGCAGCGCGACTCGGGCTTGCTCGTTCTCGACGCGCGCGGCCAGCTCCTGCGCCAGCTTCTGATTGGCTTGCTGCAGCTCGGCGGTGCGCAGCACGACCTCGCGTTCAAGTCGTTCGTTGGCGGCGCGCAGATCGTGGCTGGCGGTGGACAGGCGGGTGTACAGCTGGGCGTTTTCGATGGCGGTAGCGGCCTGAGCGCAGAGGCTGCCGAGGACTTCGGTGCGCTCGTCGTGAAACAGATCGGGCGACAGGTTGTTTTCCAGGTACAGCACGCCGACGACGCTGCTGCGATGCAGGAGCGGCAGCACCATCACGCTGCGGCTCTGGTGGCGCAGCACGCAGGGGTCGCGACCCAGCTCGGCATCGCGGCTGGCGTCGACAATCACCTTCGGGCTACCGCTCCCCGCCACGGCCTGCACCAGCTCCGCCGGCACCTCCTGCGTCGTGCTCAGCGGCTGCCCGCCGGTCGCCTGCACGCGCACCTCACCGTCGCTGCCTTGTTGGCTGTGGGCGACGAGCTGCAGCGTTCCCGGAGTCCCCAGCAAGAGCGCCCCGCGAGTCGCCCCGGCGTGGTGCAGCGCAACCCGCAGCAGCTGCTCGACGAGCTGATCGAGCTGCAGCTCGCCTGAGATGGCCTGACCGATGCGCACCACGGCTGCGACATCCAGCGCCTGGTGCAGCGGCGGCGCCACCGCCCGCGCTTCGCGGCCGCTGGCCAGCGTCGATAGCTCGGGGTGCTGGGCGGCGAGGCGACGGACTTTGCTCTGTGCCCCCCACAGGGCATAGCCGACATAGGCGGCGCGCAGATAAGTCGGGGCCACCAGGCGACGGCCCCGCGCCAGGTAGTGACGAGCCGCCAGCTCATTGGCCAGCGCGGCGTAGTGAACGAAGCCGCTGCGCCCCGCGCCCTCGATGGCCGCGTCATACTGCTCCTCGGCGAGGAGCGGGTCATTACGTAGCCGCGCGATTTCCGCGCGTAGTAATGCGTATAACGGCGCGTAATTTTCAGGACAGGCGGCGGCCCAGCGGGTGAGCTTGCCCAGATCCTCGGCAAGCAGGCTCGCAAGCTCGGGCGACTCGCCCAGCTCAGCGATGCGAGCCACGACGGTCAGGCCGCGGAACAGATGGAACGCGACCTCGATGGGCAGCGACTGCACCTGCCGCAGGATCGGCGCCACGGCCTGCGCGGCCGCAAAGGCCTCGGCGGGCTGACCAAACAGGTAGCGCAGGATCAAATGCAGGATGTGATACGTGCCGATGCCCGGCCCGAACGACGCCTGCTGCAAGCGGCTCAGCGACGGAGCGGTCTCGCGCAGGAAGATCTCGGGCGGGGACTCGTCGCCGGCCCCGGACTCAGACTCGGCGCGCAGGCAGCGCACAAAGCTCTGGCAGGACAGCACAGCGCTGCGGATGGCTTCGTTGCGGATCTGCGCCGCCAGATCGAGGGCCTGCACGGCGTAGCGCGCGACCTCGTCCAGGTGATCGCCGCGCTCGTAGAGCAGCCACACCATCTCGAACACGCCGTTGCCGATGTGGTTCAGGTCACCGACGGCCATGCTGACCTGGATCGACTGCGCCAAGATCGGAACGCTGGTGTGCAGCGGACGGGCCCAGTGGTTGATGTGGCCGCCGTGCACGTGCAGCGCCATGCCTGCGGTGCGGTGGACATTCAGGCGCTCGTACAGACGCACGGCGAGCTCAGAAAAGGCCAGGCCGCGCGCGATGTCCGACGTGGTGACCTGAAGCAGGCCATAGCTGAAAAAGACAATGCACGACTCTTCGGTGTTGCCGTGCTCCAGGACTGCGGACAGCGCGTGCGCCACCAGCGCGACAAACAGCGACGGGCGGCTGGCGAACGAAGGCGGCAGCAGCAGGCCGACCAAGCTCATGCGCAGGCGGTGCGCCGGGTCCTTCGACAGCGGCTGCGAAAGCAGCGCCTCGGGGCCCAGCGACAGCAGCTTGGGTCCTAGCTCGGCCAGTCGCTCGTCCGCCCAGCGCTGAAGCTCGGCATCGTCGCGAGCGAACTCGATCCCCAAAAGCCCGAAGGCTTGCAGACCCAGCGTCACGGCGTCGCGATAGCGCGCCGCCGGCAGATAGCTGCGAGCCCGCAGCGCCAGAAGCTGCGCCCGCTCAAGCGGCGACGTCAATCGGCCCAGCAGCGCCTGCGCCCGAGCATCGGCCGCCGGCAGCCGGCCACACAGGAACTCACTTTCGGCAAGCTCGCGCTGAAGCTGCAGCTCCAGCGGGGAGAGCGGCGGGATCTCGGCAGTCGCAGCCTCCGATGGCGGGGGCGTCTCGCCCGGGGCAGGAACCTGCAGCGTCGCCGGCAGCAGAGAAAGCCCAGCGCGGAAGAAGTCGGCCGCTGCTTCGTACCCGGCTGCTGCCTTGGCGCGCCGCCCCGACAGCAGGTTCAGCTCGACGAGAGAGCGTCGGCCTGACTCATCCTGGAGCTGGTGCTGGCCTTGGTTTAGCTGCTGCACCGCGTACATAAGGACGCTGTCCGGCAGCGCGGCCGGCTCGCCGGTCAGCAGGCGCTGGCCGATGCGGAGGTGGGTCTGCGCCCGTTCTTCGTCGCTGAGCAGGGCCTCGGCCGCCTGGCAAACGCTGCTGTGCAGGAAGCGATAACGGACCTCGCCGTCGCCCTCGGCCGAGCCGACCGCGCTGACCCGATGCACCAGACCGGACGCCTCTAGCTCGTCGAGCAGGGTCGTGGTGGCCGCCAGCTCGCGACCGCTCAGGCTGGCCAGCGCGGAGCGCGGAAACTCCGGGCCCAAGCAAGCCGACAGCGACAGGCAGTGCCGCGCCGCCTCGCTGAGTCGGCCGATGCGCTGCAGCAGAACCGGTTGCGCCGCTGCCCCGGCCCCATGACTGACGATGCGCTCCAGGTCGTACGTGAAGCGTCCGTCGCCGGCCTCCCGTCGCAGCAGGCCGTCATCCTGCAGCGTGCGCAGAAGCTGGCTCAGCAACAGCAGATTGCCCCCCGACTTGACCTGCAGCACCTCGGAAAGCGGCGCCGCCTCGGACTCTGACAGGCCCAGCGTCCGCATCACCAGGTCGCGAAGCTCAGCGACGGACAGCGGCAGCAGATCGCGCTCGTGGAGCACGCCGCCGGCGGCTCGCAGGGGGGCCAGCTTGCTGGCTAGCGACTGCGTCTGTTCACCCTCGGTACGGCGCAGCGCCAACAGCCACAGCACCGGCAGCCGCGGGGCCGCCCCCAGGCTATCGACGAGAAGCCGCAGCGAGCCAGCATCCAGCCAGTGCCCATCATCGAAGAACAGCACCAGGGGCCGGTCGGGCTGGGCCACCGTGCGCAGAAACTGACTGAGCAGAAAGCGCAGGCGATTGAGCGCCGGTCCCCCTTCCAGAGGCGGCGCCGCGGGCAGGTCGGGCAGCAGGAGCTCGATCTCTGGCGTCAGCCGCGCCAGAGCCCGTCCACCCGGCCCCAGATTCTGCGCCAGATCGCGCTGCAGCGTCGCTAGGCGTTGGGCAGGTTCCTGCAATAGCTGGCGTGTCAGGTCGCGCAGGGCGTGCGCGAGCGCGGCGTTCGGTGCGCCGTCAGCCGGTTCGCAGCGGACCTCGACGAACAGTCCCTGCGCTGCTCGCACCGGACCGCGCAGGCGCTGCGGGATCAGCGTCTTGCCGCTCCCCGCCTCGCCGCGCAGCAGCACGACCTGAACGGCTCCGGCACGCGCGGCGGCAAACGCCTCCTGCAGCGCCCCCCCTTCCTGCGGTCGGGCATCAAGTGGTAGCGATAGCGCCACGCTGCTCGGGCGATCTTCGGTCCCGAGCTCGAAGTCAGCGGGGACGGCCCCCGTCAGACTGGCCGCGACGCGTGCCAGATCACGCACCAGACCGGCGGCGGTGCGATAGCGATCGCCGGGATTTTTTTCCAGCAGCTTGTCGACGATGCGCAGCAGCGCCGGTGGCAGGCCCGGGGCCCGCTCAGCCAAAGCTGGCGGTCGGCGCGCCAGGTGAGCGTGCACGATCGCGGCCGCATCCGGGCCGACAAAGGGGGGCGTGCCGGCGAGTAGCTGATAGAGCAGCACGCCAATCGAGTACAGATCGGCGCTCTCGCTCAGCGCGGCCCCGCTCAGCTGCTCGGGGGTCGCGTACAGAAGCTCCCCTGCCGAGAGCTCGCCGAGCTGACCGCTCTGCGCGCTGCCCAGCGGCATCGCATCGACGAGGCTCAGCATGACGGCGGTACCGGCCTCGCCCGTGGGGGCCTGGCCAGAACCCGCCGCGTCGCGCGCCAGCAAGATGTGCTCGGGATGGGCGCGACCGAGCAGCCAGCCACGCCGATGCAGCTCGACGCAGAGGGCTGAAAGCCGCAGCGCCACCTGCAGGGCTGCCGCCGGCGCCAGCTGTCCCGCTCGCAGCACCGTCGAGAGCAGCTCGCCCGCGCGATCGCGCAGCGCCAGACCGACGCGCAGCTCGCCCTGCACCAGGGCCCGCGGCACCAGCACCAGCGGCCCGGCCGAATCGGAGGGAGCAGCCGCC
>DAORCZ010000724.1:0-4706 GCA_035345735.1 Pseudomonadota bacterium
CCCAAGCGGATCCCCATCAGGTCGAGAAACAGAGCCACCATGCGACGCAGGAGGGGTGACTTTCCAAGGGTCGGCCGCCGGGCACGGCGATCGCGCTGCGCCAGCCATTGCAGGTGATCACGCTCCCACAAGACCCGCTCCCCGCGCTGCAAGAGCAACAGCTCCGCTTCCTGCCGCAGCTGCACCTCCACCTCTCGCATCGACGGAAAACGCGCCGCGGGAGACTTGGCCAGCATGCGCAGGATCAGCTGCTCTAGGGAAGGGGGTGGCGGTGGCGCGGGGCGGGGCGGCAGTGGCGGCACAGGGGCAAGGAGGTGTGCGTCGAAGATCTCTTCGACGCTTTGGCCATCGAAGGGAACCGCGCCGGACAGCATTTCGTACAGCACGCAGCCGAGGGCATACATGTCCGAGCGCCCGTCGAGCGCGCTGCCCTGGCACTGCTCGGGGGACATATAGTGTGGTGTCCCGGCCGTAATGCCCGTCGCGGACTGCGTGGGAATAGAGTGTTCCTTGGAACGCGGAGAGGATGCGAGGGCGAACTCCCTGCCTGGCGCAAAGGAGTCTTGCGAGGGCTCAGACAGCGTGAAAGACCGGGCGATTCCGAAGTCGATGATCTTCACGCAGTCAGGCTGGGAGTCCTGCGACACCAAAAGCACGTTGCGCGGCTTCATGTCGCAATGGACGATGCCGCGCTCATGAATGGCGGTGAGCCCGCGCGCCATCTGCGCTCCTAGCTGGCAGACGCGCAGCGGGTCCATAGGACCTGCCGACAGAAGATCGCCCAGCGTCTGCCCGTGCAAAAACTCCATGACCAAGTAGCCCCAGCGCTCGGCGAACAGACCGCAATCCATGATCTGAACGAGGTTGGGATGGCGCACTGAGCAGGCCAAACGAGCCTCGCGCAGAAAGCGGGAGGCCGTCACTGTTTGATCGTCGATGTGCACGAGCTTGATGGCCAGGTCGGTCTGCAAGACGAGATGCTGCCCAGCGAAGACGGCTCCCATGCCACCGCGCGCGACGAATCGGTCGATGCGGTAGCGCTCACCGAGTACGGCGCGCAGCCGGTCGCCCTCGTCAGCCGTCAACTCGCTTCCACCGGGAATTTGCAGCGGCACGTCGCGCTGGGTGGGCGATGTATCGGTCGCGCCGTCAGGCCCTCTGCTTGGCTCGCTCTCTGGCTTTACAGCAACGGTATCCCCAGCTTCTTGCGCAGCACGAGCCGACATGGGCGGTCCGCCAAAACATAGCACGGCCACGGGCTCTTTTAGACGGTCAGCGCGCCCAAGATTGCGAGCGAACTCCGCCGGGGACGCACCTATAATGAAGCCTCATGTCGGCTGCCCCTCCGGTCCCCACAGCCGCGTCAGGCGAAGCATCTATCGAGCGCCGGCAGCCCCCCGCTTGGCCCTTCCCAGACCGGCGACCACACTGGGCGCTGCGGCTCTTTATCGAACAGCTTTGGCTCCCCATGATCCCCGTGTTTGTGGTCATGTATCTAGCCGTAGTTCGCTTGACCAATACGGTGGATCTGACGCCCCTGGGTTCGCCGCGGGTCATGCAGGGCATCGCCACCATCGTGCTTCTGGGCGGGCTCGCCGCGGTCCCTTATGCCTTGTTCCGTCGAACTCTAGATTGGACACGGCACGATCTGCTGTTACATCGCGAAGCGATCCAAGCGCTTGCCGAGAGCAAAAGATGGCTGCAACAGACGGCCCCACGGGCCTCGGAAACTAGTCGCACGCTCACCGTCTTGGCGTCGGCTCAGCTACAGCAAGCCTTGCTAGAGAGTTCGCCTAAGCGTGTCTTTGCTAGCCTGCAGGAGCTTGACTTCGCCACGCGTGCAGCGGTGCCGATTGGCGAACGCCACATTGTGCAGGAGTACGCCCAGAGCATCGCCATCGCCATCGCCGTGGTGCAGCTGCTGAGCCGGTTCTTCCTGGATGCATATCGGGTGCCGTCTTCGGCGATGCTGCCGGCGCTACAGATGGGCGACAGCGTGTGGGTGTTCAAAGCACGCTATGGGCTGCGACTGCCGTTTCAGCGGCAGCGCTGGCTGGCCGCGCGGCTTCCCCCGCGGCGAGGCGATATCGTTGCCTTTGCCGAGTCTGCCGATTCGCCGAACATTCTTCTTGGTCGTGTGCTTGGCGTTCCCATGGACACGGTCGAGTTGTGCGGCTCGATGCTGCGCATCAACGGCGCCCCCCTAGCGCGATTCCATCTACAGGGAACTTGCGAGTTTGAAGACTACGTGAGCAGTGAGAGTGCAGGAAGGCAGGAAATGGTGTCGTGCTCGGCATTCCGGGAACAGCTTGCGGGGCGTTCCTATGTGACCGTAGCGCCGCCGCAGGCGGGAACAGCGAACGCCGCCTGCGCGCCAGGGCAGACGGTACCGCCCGGACACGTCTTCGTCATCGGCGACAATCGCGTCACCAGCGATCCGGGGAGGCTGGTGCCTTGGACGCAGCTTGAGGGGCTGGCGTGGATGATCTTTTGGTCCGCAGGTCCCAAGACCAGCGTCCGCAACGAACGCGTATTCCGTCGCATCGACCACGACTAGGAACGCCCGACAGCGCACCGTGGGCGGCTTACCTGCCGCCCTTTCGTTCTGCGCAGTTCGTCGCTGATGTGGCCCCCAGGATCACCATACGGTCTGGGACGTGGCGGTGAACTACCCCACCCCAACCAGGCGCCAGGCTTCCGTCAGCTGGGCCATGGGTGCGTCTTCGATGACCGCTCCGTGAGCGATGATTAGTCGCTTGATCGACACCGACTGCAGAGCGCGCAGCGACTGCGATGCGGCCTGCTTATCCACCACTTTCTTCCGCACATCAGGCGGCACGCTGACGCGCTGAAAGCAGCCGGTGAGACGCGAGGCCACCCGAAACGACCAGTGATCATGTTCGTCGCCCCGCAGCACCACGTCGGCGCCAAACAGCGTCTCGGTGGGGCGATGGTAAAGCAGGGTCTCGTCGAGAAATGGCACGCCCGCCAGCGGAAACAGCGCGATCTCAGGCACGCCGTCGACAAACCCCGGGGCGTGGATATCGACATCAATGCGCAGCTTGGAGTTGCGTGCCGCAGCACTCTTGGGACCCACGACCTGGGCCTTTGGAAACGCGGCAGCCGCGGCCGGCGTGCCCAGGTGATGAAAGCAGTTCGGCACCACCAGCCAGGCGACCTCGCCGAGTTGGGTCAACTGCTGCCGCAGGCTATCGGAAGGCGGGGCGGGGCTGTGCAGCAGCAGCCGTCCATCGTCGAGCCGAATCACCGAAGTGCGCGCACGCAGTCGAACTCCGCTGAACCACACCGGCCGCTCACTTGCCCAGATCCGACCCGCGACGATCTCAGAGAGCGCATCTTGAAGCATATCGCCATCGTATCATCTAGCCGGCCAACGCCGCCTCCTCGGATACGGATAGCGCCGCGTCGGCCAAGTTCTGCCTTTGCGGCCCCCGTGAACGCCCCACACACTCCGCCCGCCCCCGCCTTGAGGCGAGCGATGTGGAGTCACGCCCGGCGGCTCTACAACAGCGCGAGACCGCGCTCACGCACCGCTTGCCAGGCCGTGGACTGTAGGAAGTCCTTAAACGATGTGGAGTCGTTGTGCGCCTGCTTGTACATCTCCCAGGACGACTCCAGCTCGCTCAGCGTCGTCGCTGACCCAGCGCGACTGCTGGTGCGCTCAAGCACCGCGACCAGCCACTGGGCCCAGGACAGCGGCATCTCCAGTCGATGACTGCCGTGCGCGTCCTGCAGCAGAAGCTCGCCCCGCGCCGGCTTGCCGTTGGCTGGGGTCGTCATCTTTGCCTGGGGCGAAGTGCCCAGCCACAGCACTCGACGATCGCGCTGGTTCGGATCGAGCATCGGCACAGCCAGGCGATCCGACTCATGCGCGGCCAAGGTCCTGCCGATCCAGTCGCGATCGATGCTGACCGCGGGGACGGCAAAGTCGAACCAGCCTTCGACGGGTGTGTCGTGGTGGTAGCCGAGCGCAAAGTACTTCAGGGCTGCCATCAGACCCGCTTCGTACTGGCCGTGATCGGCACCGGTCGGGTCGAGGTGCGGGATGATCTGCTCGACGAAGGCGCCCTCCGGCATCGGCAGGAGCTGAATCTTGTACTCGTCGGGGTTGCGCCCAATCGGGCTGTGCGGCGTCACGCCAAAGCGAGCCCACGATGCCGAAGTCAGCAGACCGTACTTGAAAAGCTGCCGCACAACATCCAGGGCGTCGATCGTCTCTTGCGCCGTCTGCGTCGGAAAGCCGTACATGATGTACCCATGTACGCGGGTACCGGCGTCCTTGAAGTTCTTGGCCACCCTGGCCACCTGCTCGACGGTTGTGCCCTTCTTCATCAAGGCCAGCAGTCGATCAGAAGCGACCTCCAGCCCGCCGAACGCCCCAATCAGTCCCGACGCCGCCAGCAGCTTGCAGAGCTCTGGCGTGTACGCCTTGTCGAAGCGCAGCATGCCGTGCCAGGTGATGTGCAGATCGCGACGCAGAATCTCCAGCGCGAACTCGCGCATCACCTTCGGCGGCATGGCCTCATCGACGAAGTGAAAGCCGCTCTGGCCGGTCTGCGCAATGATCTCCTGAACCTTATCGACCAAGTTCTGCGCCGTCGTCGCGTCGTAGTCACCGACGTAGCTCAAGTGGATGTCGCAGAAGCTGCACTTCTTCCAGTAGCAGCCGTGCGTCATGGTCAGCT
>DAORCZ010000725.1:0-4691 GCA_035345735.1 Pseudomonadota bacterium
TGGTCAGCGATCTCGATGGGGCCAGCCTGACCCCGCAGCTGACGCAGGTTCGACCCGCCACGTTTGTCGACCGGCTGCTGGCGGCCGCGGCGACGCTGCCAGCGCCGGTGGCCGAGCCGCTGTGGCAGGGGGACGCGGCCGCGCTCGTCGGGGCGCTGGAAGCGGCGCTGCTCTCGCACCGCGACACCGCAGCCCGCACCCTGGCTGATCTGCTGGCCGAGCCCGAGCCTCTGTCTCCCGGGGCAGGGGGCGCTGGGGCGACACGACGGGCCGGGTTGCGCTTGCTGCCGCTCGGCGATGGCAGAAGCCCGCTCCCGACCGAGCTTTCGACCCAGCTGGGTCAGGGGCTGCTGCCGACGCTGCGTCGTCTGGCCATGGCTCAGCTTCCGCAGTCAGTGGCCGGACAGAAACCGCAGCTTGGCGGCGAGCTGGATCTTTCGCTGCGGCTGCAGGCGCTGCAGTTCATCGCCCGCCTGGCCGATCTGCCGCCCCCGACGGGGAGCGACGGGACCCTGACCCGCGAGGCGCAACAAGTTCTGCAAGCGGTGAGCGGCCTCGAAAACGCCGAGCTGGCCCTGTCTGCCCTAGAGCTTCTGTGTCAGCCGCGAGCAGGCAGCAACCCCAGCCAGCTCGCCCCCGTCAGCGAGAGCGTGCTCGCCCGCTTCTTCGGCAGTCGCGAGCGCAGCCTGCGCGTCGCCGCGATGATCACCGCCACTCGCCTCTTCACCCTCGATCGTCGCCTGGTCCCGGCTGCGCTGCTCCGCCGAGCCAGCCAAGACGAAGACGGCTTTATCCGCGACAGCGCCAGCGGGCTCCTGCGCGGCAGATAGAGCAAGAAATCGCACCGCAATAGCCTCGGTAGCCTGCGTGGCAAGGGGCCGCGGGGTGGTCCTTGGCGGAAATCGCAAGCTGGCCCAGGCGCCGATACGGCAAGGGTCGTCAGGGACGAGTCTGCGCGCCGCGGCAGTGGTCTTGGTGAAAGGGGCGGACGCGCTGCGAGGGGCAGCGACCCCGAGATCACGTCAATCCACGGTTGCCATCAAAGCAACAGACCCGAGCGGCATCCCGAAAGTGGCAGTGGACGTTTGCCGCCTTGTCAGGTGGCAGCGCCGCGCATGTGCGATCGAATTTTGGCGGGCCCATTAGAGAGGTAATCCTACTGAGGAATTCCTTGACCTTGGATAAACCCTGATTGTATGAATTTCGCTAAGAGTAAGGGCCCCCGTCGGTTGCTTGTCGTAAAGGTTCACGGTTCCACGTGCGCCTTTAATAAAATTAACAAATCGGTACCCGGAACTGCCGATTATGCCAAACGCTCCGAACGCTTACGATATAAATTACGCTTACTATAGAGCTATCGCGCCGGGCATGGATGAATACTGGCGTAAGATGGCGGCTCCGCAAATGCGGATATCCACCCTGTTGCGCCTCCTGGCCGAGCGGCCTCCGCTGAGCTTGGTGGACCTCGGCTGCGGTAACGGCTACCTCCTGAGTCAGCTTTGTGCCCGCCATCCGACGACGGAGTTTGCGGGCATTGACCTGTCGGATACTCAGCTCGCCGTCAATCGTCGCCAGCTGCCGGGGATCGCCTTCTATGAAATGGACTTGTGCCAGCCGCGGCTCCGTCTACCGCCGCGGCTGGTCCAGCACTTCGACGCGGTGGTGGCCGCCGAGATTATTGAGCATGTCGAGGATCCGCTGCGCTTCCTAAGCAACGCGCGGAGTCTGGCGACGTCGCGCGGCGGCCGACTCTTGCTCACCACGCAGAGCGGGCCGCTGCGGGAGACCGAGAGGAGGGTCGGCCATGTCCGCCACTTCACCATCGAAGAGATGCACAGCCTGCTGACGACAGCGGGCTGGGAACCGCTGTGCATATGGAACTGCGGATTTCCGTTTCACGACCTCTCCAAGTGGTACGCAAACCTGGACCCCGATGCCAGCATGCGCAGCTTCGGGGAGCAGCGTTATGGTCTGTGGCAGAACCTAATCTGCTCGGCACTGCGGCTGGCCTTTCGCTTCAATTCCAAGCGCCGTGGCGCCCAGCTCTTCGCCGTGGCCCACATCTGCAAAGACCGGCCACAGCCGCTTGAGGAAGGGCATACCCCATCTTCATAATTGCAATTCTTCTGGGTATATTGCGATATTGCTGGACTGGTTAGGGTGTTGTCTTAAATGCGATATCGCTCGGTAGTGCCTTACGGCTCGGTGGTGCCTTCATTTTTCCTTCGCTTAGGAGCTTACACATGCGCTCGATGCATCTCGCGTGGCCGCTCGGCCGGGTCGTCATATGGAGGGGCGGCAGTCGCAAGCGCTGGCCAGCTGCGGTGGTTTCTTCGGGCGGAGTGCTGGACCCGAGCAGCGAGCGGGAAGGAGGGTGCAGTCCATGACCTTCCTCGCGTTCGTTTTGGGCCACGCGGTCGCTGCGCTGCTGCTGTTTGCCTTGAGCTACATCCCGGGCCGACGGCTGACTAGGAGCGTGGCCTATGCCTCGATCTGGGAGGAACTCGGCATCGCCACGGCGCTGGGGATGGGAATCAACGGGTTTTTGGTGTTTGCCCTCGGCTTAGCCGGACGGCTGTCCCCCTTGCCGCTGCTCGTCACGCTGCTCATCCCGCAGCTCCTTTCTTACCGGGAGTGGCGTCTAGCTGGGCGACAGGTCGCGGAGCTTCGGCGGCAGCTCCCCGCGAGCACTCGCAGGAAGCTCCTTTGGGGCTGTCTGCTGCTGTGGCCTCTTGGCCTGCCTTCGCTTTATCCACCGACGGACTGGGACGCCACGATGTACCACCTGACCCTGGACAAGATTTTTATCCAGAGACATGCGCTGGTCTACGCTCCCTTGATCCGCGCCGCGGTGTTTCCCCAGCTCAACGAGATGCTCTTCATCCCGATGCTGCTCTTTTATGACGATGTCGCGGCGCACATGGTGCAGTTCGTGGCGATGCTGATGTTGGCGGTGACGCTCTACGCCTGGGGCCTGCGCACGTTCTCCGAGCGGGCGGGAACCTGGGCGGCGCTCCTTTGGCTGTCCAACCCACTGGTGGTCCTCCTTGGAGGCTGTGCCTACATCGACGTGGGCTGCACCTATTTCGTGTGCACGGGAACGCTGGCCTTCTTCAATGGGTGGTCTAGCAAGAACAGGGCGTGGTTGGTGCTGGCCGGGGTGCTGTTCGGATTTGCTGCCAGCTCGAAGTTCACTTCGCTGTTCCTGCTCGCGACTTTTGGGATGGTCACGCTGACCGCCGTCCTCCGCGAGCGAAGGTACTCGTACGCGGTTCTGTTTATGGCGCCCGCGGTGCTCATTGCGGCGCCGTGGTACCTCCGCAGCTGGCTGTACACCGGCAACCCAGTCTGGCCGTTTTTCTTCCGCCTATTTCCGAACAAGCTGTGGAGCGAAGCCGACCTCACAGAGCTGCACCGCATCATCGGGAACTATGGCACGCCCAAGACCCTCACCAACCTGCTGCGCCTACCCTGGGACCTCATTGTCCAGCACGAGACGTTCTTGCCCGGTGAGCCGCTGAGCGTCTGCTACGTCTTCGTGTTGCCGAGCCTGCTGCTCTTCCTGAGCTCCAACGGCTATGCCCGTCGGCTGATGGCCATCGTCGGGGCCTACCTGGTGTTCTGGTTCTGGAACTCACAGCAGGTTCGGTACCTGCTTGTGGTCCTGCCGCTGTTTACGCTGGCTGGGGCAGCATCACTGGACAACCTCTTTTTGCGCTGGCCCGTGCTGCAGAAGTGGGCCGGTCGCCGATGGCTCCACGTGGCACTCTGCATGTGCCTCCTCTTGCCTGCCTGGACCTTTGTCCTTCGCAAAGTACGATTCCAACGCTTCGTCCCGGTGACTAGGGAACAGCGGGAAGCGTATCTGGCCGCAATGCTTCCGACCTATCCCATCTACGCGTTCCTCAATCAGCAGCGCGGGCAGAACTATGCCGTCTATGCCTTCGGGGAAGAGCGAATGACCTACTTCGCGGATGGCCAGTTCATGGGCGACCAGTTCGGGGCGGCGCGCTGGCAGGATGTCATCGAGGCTGCAGGCAGCGGCAAGCGTCTGTATGACCACTTGATGGGCCTGGGAGCTACCCACCTCCTATTCGGTGAAGCGCGGCCCCTCCGACTGCCGGATGACGACTTTTTCCGCAGCCACTTCAAGCGGATCTATCAGCAACCGGGCCGGGGAACCCTTTATGAGTTGGTGACCCCTGTTTCCATGGGCGCGCCGCGGGTACGTCCGGCCCAGACCCTTTCGTCCCTGTCCGGCGGAATCCAGATGTGAACACCGGCTGGGGGGGGCGTCGCTCAGCCATGGCTGGGCTTGCTTGACGACGGGGTGGGCCTCGCGATATCGGGCTTGGCACCGATGCCGACCAAACGACGCCCCCGGGCCAGCGCACAGACGCTGCGCGTAACGCAGATCCTCGATGAGCTGGATCGCCTGTACCCCGATGCCCACTGCGAACTGGTGAACTGGCAGTCGCCGCTTCAGCTCTTGGTGGCGGTGATCCTGTCCGCGCAGTGCACCGACGAGCGGGTCAATCAGGTGACGCCGGCTTTGTTTGCGCGCTATCCCGACGCGGCCGCGTTTGCCGCCGCCGATCCGGCTGAGCTAGAAGGGCTGATCCACTCGACCGGTTTCTATCGCAACAAGGCCAAGCACATCCGCGAGGCGTGCAAAAAGATCGTCGAAAAGC
>DAORCZ010000726.1:0-4668 GCA_035345735.1 Pseudomonadota bacterium
TCCCAAGGTCTTGCACACCGCTTCCTGCGTCACCCAGACGGGAGCAATCTGACCGCGCCAATCCGTGCACTGCGGCGTACTCGGGCGCAGGTCACAGCGTGCACTGCCACCGCCACAACCAGCCAAGAGCGTGGCGCCCAACAGCGCGCCCATTCCCAGATTCCGAAATTGAATTCCCATGGAGACTCCTTTTTCTATTTTTCCGCACACCACGGCCCGCCCGGACACACTCCGTTTGCCCCTACCCGCTCTCCGTTCCTGTCCGGCTGCGCCAACCGTGAGCCCGTTTGGCCCCCTGCCCCAGCCGGAAGAAATGCGGACACCAAGGCACCATATCTGGCTCAGTTTTCTCTCGCAAACATGCGCTGATTGGACGCTGCGTCAACCCCGCGTTTAGGGGGGGTCAGCAGGCGCCATGGCGCCGCTGCGAACCCGATATCTACCCGACCAAATAGGAATCTCGCGAGTGGGGAATACGGCTCTTGATTCGACGGTCCGCAGGAGGGGCCCGAGCTGCTACGCTAGTTCCTAAGGACCAAGCAATGATTCCTAAGTCTGCTGTGCCCCCGACTCCCCAGACGGCGCTGATAGTCGAGGATCTGCCCGATGCACAGGAGTGGCTCGCCCGCGCCCTGCAAGCCAGCTTTCCCGGTATCGCCATTGCTCGCGCCGACACCCTGCACGCCGCGCGACAAACACTCAGTCATCCCCCGGCTCCGCAGCTTGTGCTCATCGATCTGGGCTTGCCGGATGGCAGTGGCATTGAGCTCATCGCTGAGCTCAGTCGCGACTCGCCCGCCACGCAGTGTGTGGTGGTCAGCATCTACGACGACAACGCACACCTCTTTCCGGCGCTGCGGGCCGGGGCGCAGGGCTACCTGCTCAAGGATCAGCCGCAGAAGCAGATCGTCGAGCTCTTGCAAGGCATCACCGCTGGTCGCCCACCGCTATCGCCCGCCATCGCCCGCAAGCTGCTGAGCTTCTTTCAAGGTGCGACGCCGCCGCAGAGCGAGGCGCTGACCCGCCGCGAGACCGAGGTGCTGACCCTCATCGCCAAGGGCATCACTCAAGCGGAAGCCGCGCGCATGCTGGGCCTCTCGACGCACACGGTCTGTGGCCACGTCAAAGAGATCTATCGCAAGCTCAATGTCTCATCCCGGGCCGAGGCGGCGCTGACGGCTCAGCGACTGGGTTTGATCAGCTAGGCCAAAGGCAGCGGTGGCCGACTTCTACCCCGTGGCTTCAGCTACTCTCTTTGGGATGCGCGACCGCGGTCGGCTGGGGCGAGGCCGGGGGTTCTTCCTGTGCTGGGTACTATTGTGGTTGTGGCCCGTCGCTGCCGCTGCTGAACTGCGGGCGGCGGAGATCCTGGTACGCGACCAGCCACAGCCGCCTCGGCACGATGATCGCGCCTGGCGCGCGGTCAGCCTGCCGCACGCCCTTTTCGACGACGATCACCACGCTACCGGGGCCTGGTTTCGCTTTCGATTCGCTGCCCCGACCTGGCCAGACGAGCACGCGCTTTACATCTACTGGGCCAATGAAAACGCCGCCTTTTACCTCAACGGCAGCTTCGTCAGCGACGGAGGAAAGCTCAGCGATCCGATCGCGCGACATTGGAACGAGCCGTTCTTCATGCGGCTCCCCCGCGCGCTATGGCGAGCCGGCGACAACGAGCTTCTGATCTATCTGCGCTGCGATCCAGGCTGGGGCCTGCTGTCGCCCATCGAGATCGGCCCGGCTGACTCGCTGCGCACCCGGCACGAGTGGCGCCGCTTCCTGCAGGTCGATCTGGCGCGCGGCCTATGCATCGCACTGCTGCTTTCGGCCAGCCTCTCACTGTCGCTGTGGTGGCGACGGCGGCAGGAGGGGCAGTACCTATGGTTTGGCCTGGCCTGCCTGTCGTGGAGCCTGTTCTCGCTCTACCAGGGCTTGCACACCCTACCGCTGCCACCAAGCCTCCTGCGCTGGCTGGCGCACCTGGGACTCGACGCCTGGTCGATGTGTCTTTCGGCGTTCATGATGCGTCAGCTTGGTGTACAGCACCGGCGCCTAGAGCGCGCGATGCTGGGCTTTGTGGTGCTGGCTGGCGTGCTGGGCTCGCCCCACGGGCTTTACTGGCAGGGGGCGGCGTTTCTGCTGTCGCACGGCCTGGGCATGCTCTGGGTAGCGGGGACGGCGTACTGGCTGCGCGCCCGCCTGCGACAGAATCACCTGCTTCTGGCCTGCATCCTGACGCTGCTCGTCGCCAGCTTGCACGATTTTCTGCTGGCTCTGCCGTGGCGAATGCTGCCGCCGTGGCTTCAGCAGGTACAGCTGAAGTATCGCTTCTTTGCGGCCCACTACGCAGCGCCGCTGGTGCTGTTGCTTTTAACGCGCAACATCGCGCAGCGCTTCGTGCAATCGCTGACCGCCACCGAGACACTAAACCGCGAGCTAGAGTCCCGCGTGGCGGCCTCGGCGCAGGCGCTGCAAGAGAGCTACGCCCGTCGCGCCCAGATGGAGCGCGAGGGTGCGGCCCATGCCGAGCGGGAGCGCATCTATCGCGATCTGCACGACGACATCGGCGCCATGCTGCTGTCGCTGACCATCCGAGCCAAGGATGCGCAGGACGCCGACCTCGCACGCTCGGCCTTGCGCAGCCTACGGGATGTGGTCTCGCACTCGGGCCAGTCGGCCATTCCGCTGACCGATCTGCTGGCCGACTGGCGGGCCGAGATCAGCAGCCGCACCGCCGATGCCGGCCTAAGGCTGCGCTGGGAGCAGCCCGAAGAACTGCCCAGCCTGGCAGTCTCAGCGACGGCGGCGCTGCAGCTGGGACGGCTTCTGCGCGAAGCGATCTCGAATATCGTCCGCCATGCCCAGGCCAGCGAAGTGCACGTCCAGTTCAGCGCGCAGGACTCGCAGCTGAGTATGGAGCTTGCCGACGATGGAAAGGCAGTGCCCCGACGCGCAGGCCGCGGCATGCGCAACATGCAAAGCCGGGCGGCCGCGCTGCGCGGCGAGATCCGCTGGGACTTCGCCAGCACCGGCTGTCGTGTCTGCCTTCGGGTCCCCCTGTCTGGGCTCAGCGCGAACAGCGACTAGCCGGCCTGCCCCGAGGGCAACGACGCACGCTGCGACTTGAGCCAGGCCCGCGCCTCGGCTTCCGAGGAGCACTGTTTGAGCGGGATCTTGCGCTTGCTAAACGCGTTGAGGGCACTGAAGAGCAGCGCGTTCACGCCCAGCGCCACAGGGCTCACGTGATAGAAAGCGATGGCCTTGGGGGGCCGGTACCGTGCCACTTCTACCAATCGCCGACGCAGCTCGGGCGAGATCCGGCCGGCGTCCAGCAAGTCCCCCAGGATGTAGTAGTCAGGGTAAAGCGAGAGCAGGCGGTCGCAGGTCTCCGCCACCCAGTCCACGATGGCGGAAGTCACTGGCCCGTCGGCGCGGAGACAGAGCACATCGGCCTCGGTCCACAGCCGATAGCCATCAATGGCAGTGAAGGAGGACTCCACAGCGTCGCTTCGCAGACGACTCAGCCAGACCGGCCTACCCTTGCTTGTCGTCCGTCGCTGGCGAGGACGGACTCGGTGGGTCGGCAGCGGGGGCGGACTCGATCTTTGCCGCCTTGGCTTCGTCGGCTGCAGCCGGCTTGGGCACCTCTGCCGAGGGCATCGTGCCGTCGGCACGGATGGCGCCGGGGGCGATCTTCGACACTCGCACGATCAGGGCGATGCCGATGGCGATGACCGCGATCGCCGCGTACTGCGCCGGAGTCAGGCCGAAGTAGCGAGGATCGGCGCCGCGCACTTTGTCGATGCGCAAATAGTCGAGGACGAAGCGCACCGGCCCATAGAACGTCGCAATCGCGGCCACGAAGTAGCCGACGCGCGGCTTGAAGCGCTCCGAGATGAAATAAAAGCTCGCCAGGCTGGCCGCCGACAGCGCTTCGTACAGGCCCAGGTCGTGCCGTCGGAACTTGCTACCGGCGTAGTACAGGCTATCGCCGACGTTGAGGCAGTGCGGGAC
The DNA here is from genome assembly GCA_035345735.1 of Pseudomonadota bacterium. Classification (GTDB taxonomy): domain Bacteria; phylum Myxococcota_A; class Polyangia; order Palsa-1104; family JAEUJZ01; genus JAEUJZ01. Next base: position 4,015 of record DAORCZ010000726.1, read on the forward strand.
CGGGCAGGGATAATCGACGCCCAGAAAGAACTGCGTCTCGCTGCCAGGGTGGTCGTGGGCGACGAAGCAGCCCAGACGCCCAAACATCCAGCCGGTCGCCAGGCCATAGGCCAGCGAATCCGCATAGGGCAGAACCGGCTCGTTGTTGCGGCGGCACCACAGGTAAAGCCCCAGGACCGCCCCCGCGAAGCCGCCCATCGATGACAGACCGGATCGCGGATCGGCCAGCGCCGACAGCTTCTGCGACCAGGTCAGGTCGTTCTGGTAGATCAGCACGTCTACAAAGTGCGACACCACGAACCCGGTGAAGACCGTCCAGAAGATCATGTTCTTGACGTTCTCTTCCACCAGGCCCAGCTGACGGCCTCGGCGCACGGTCAGCGAGGCCCCGACCAGGATGCCGGTGGCCACCAGAATGCCGAAGGGGTGAATCATCGGCCGGTCGAAGATCGGGATGGAGGGGATCTGTAGATAGGGGATCAAAGCGACGCTCCTAGGTCTGGCAGGATATCGAACTTTGCCAGCGTTTAGAACCGCCTAGGCGCGGTCGTATTCCCTCGCCTGACCGCCAGGCACGGTCCTGCCCGCTCCTCGATGAGTGCAGGTGGCGAGCCTCAGCCTCAGGGTTGTGGGTGTGCGATGTGCGTCGCCTGC
>DAORCZ010000727.1:0-3380 GCA_035345735.1 Pseudomonadota bacterium
TGCAGATCTCGCGCCTGGGTCTGCCGCTCATCAATGAGCTGCTGATGCCGCTCGCCAGCAAGGACTATTACAACTCGATGGCTCCGGCTCAGGACGCCGTGTTCTATGGCTCGCCGCGTGGATCGACTGCGCTCAGCAATCCTGAGATCGCGAGCCTGCTGGGACGTTTCTACGGGATCAATGTGCCTGCCGCCCCGCGCACCGACTTGGCCGACCTGCTGCGCTTTCAGGTTGAGCCAGGCGGCACCGGCACGCCCCTACAGCCCTTCCGCGGCAAGACGTTTTCCTTGGCAGCGGCCGACGTGCTGCGCATCGACACCTCGCTGCCCGCCCCGGCCGACTTCAGCAGCAATCGCCTGGGCGCGCTTGGCGTGGCTGCCGGCACCGTGGACAACAGCGTCGGCTTTCCCAACGGGCGACGTTTGCAGGACGATGTTGTCGATATCGCCGAGCGCATCCTGGGAGGGGCGCTGCGTGGGGTGGCCGCAGCCAGCACGCTGGGTGATGCGGTCGACAGCAACGACAAGCCGTTTTCGACACAGTTCCCCTACGTGCCCACGCCGTGGTCCGGCTCGGAGGTCAACACCGGCACACAGTATCGCTATCTACACACGCCGCCTTTGCCCTAGCCGGCGTATCGAGACCGCGCAGCCGCAGGGAGCGCGGTCGATGCTCCGCTGGTTTGCGTCCCTGCTCAACCTTTCCTTCGCCTTGGAGATGTAGCCATGCAAAACCCGAGCTTAAGCACCGCAACCCCGGCCCGTCCTTCGCTGCAGCAGCGGCTGCCTGTCGTCTTTGCGCTGTGCGGTCTCGTCAGCGCGGCCACCGGCTGCCCGGGCCCCACCATGACCACCAACGATGGCGTCGACATGAGCTCGACCCCCACGCCCGACATGACGACCCCGGTGCGCTACGGCTTGCTGCGGGCCTTTAGCACCACGTACTCGAACGGCACCTTCACCCTGAATAGTTCTGGTGCGACGGCGCTGTTCATGGACCCGGCCCAGCAGGGCGCAGCCTGTCAGCGAACGGTCCAGGGCGAGTGCACGCTGTACATGTGTGAAGGCAGCAGCTTCACCGCACCGAATGCCGGCATGATCAACATCACCGGCGGCACCCAGAACATCACGCTCACCCCGCGCACCGATGGCAGCTACGATCCGTTTGTGCACTCGACGGCCAACGTGTTCCCCAGCGGCCAGCTGCTGACGATAAGTGGAGCGGGTGCGATGGTGCCTGCGTTCTCGACGTCGATTACGCCGACGACACCACCCGGCACCTTCGCGCTCACCAATCCCGATGGCAACCGTGCGTCGATCACACTCACGGTGCCGAAGTCGCAGGACTACCAGCTGACCTGGACGGCGCTGCCCACCGGCACCAAGGTTGCGGCCGAGCTGGTGCAGAGCCCGGACAACAACCGCAGCATCACGCTGGAGTGTCTGTTCGATGGGCCGCGTGGAAGCGGCACGTTCCCCACCAGCTTGCTCAGCCGCTTCCAGACCACCAACGGCCAAAACGGCGTCGGCGCCTTCCTGATCGGTCCTGCGGGAAGCGTCACCGAGCGACAGGCCCCCTGGGAGATCAACGTCGTCGCGGTCAGCGGTGGCCGCGCCGGTACTGCCACCCTGCAGTAGCCTCGCTCCTTGCCAACCTCACCTCGCCGCTCCGCAGCGCGAACGCGGCACCGTCCCCTACAAAGAAAGCGGCAGGCTGACGCGCTTGCCATCGCGAGCCGATAGATAGATCGCGATCAAGAGCTCCAGAGACCGCAAGCCCTCGCGGCCATCGGTCAGCGGCGCCGCGTCACCGCGCAGGGTCTGGATGACGTTGCCGTAGTACAGGCCGTGGCCCAGACCATAGACCGAGCTTGTCTGATAGCTGGCCGAAGTCACCAGCTCGTCATCGGGATGGGCGTCAGCAAAGGCCCAGTGCTCGACGCGGTTGAGCGCCACGCCGCCCAGACGCACGGTACCGCGCTCGCCGAGCACAGTCAGCGAGCCTTCGAGGTTTTTGGGATAAGTCAGCATCGTCACGTTCATCGAGCCGATCGCCCCGTTGCGCCAGCGGATGGACACCACCCCGCTGTCCTCAACCTCGATGTTGCGCGCCAGGGTTGCCGTCTGGGCGTTCACGCTCTCGACCGGACCGAGCAGCCAGTCAAGAAGGTCGACGTAATGGCTGGCTTGGTTCATGAATGCGCCGCCGTCAAACTCCCACGTGCCTCTCCAGGCTGCGCTGTCGTAGTAGTCCTGGGGCCGCGTCCACAGCACGTTGCAGACCGCCATGTAGATGCGCCCGAAGCGCTTCTGCAAAAAGGCCTGCTTTAGCAGCTGTACCGTCGGGTTCAGGCGATTCTGCTTCACCACAAACAGGTAGCGCCCGGCGCGGTCCAAGGCCTCGACCATGCGCAGACCGTCCTGCCAGCGCGTGGCCATCGGCTTTTCGGTCACCACATGCCGCCCCGCTTCTGCGGCGCGAATCGCCTGCGAGGCGTGCAGACCACTCGGCGTGGCCAAGACCACGACGTCGCAATCACACGTCGCAAGCAGCTGATCTAGCGAGCGGTACCCCGCTGCCGACGTACGCGCCTCGGCCGCGGCGAGAGCCCCGGGATCGGTGTCGCAGACCGCGACAAGCTCGGCGTGCTCGCGATGGCGAGCCAGCGCTTCGATATGACTGGGAGCGATGCGGCCACAGCCGACCAGAGCAAAGCGCAGCGGTCGCCGAATAGGAGAGGGCTTCATGGTAGAGAGCGACGGTTTCGCACACGTTGGGCTCGCTGGCAATCCTCGGCGGGGGGCATTCGCGATACGATGTAGGTGTGCAAGACCCTCCTCCGGCTGGCCCCCCGGGTTCGGCCCTAGTCCCGTCCTTTACTGATGGTGAACAGACCACCGAGGCGGTCCCGGTCGCTTCAACCGCCGGAGCCGACAGCGAGGTCGCAGGGCTCATCAACGAGCTCTGCACCCACCATCGCTCCGTCGAAAACTACGTGTTCCTGTATCGCGTGGTGTTCTTCTCCCTGCGTGTGCTTCGCATCGACCCGAACTCACGCTGGGCTCGTCTCGTTGCCCTGGTCCTGGCCATGCTCCTCATCGGCCTGCCGGCGTCCCTGGTCAGCCTGTCGCTAGGCGAGTGGCGCGACAATCCCATCCCAGAGTGGGCAGCCGTCATCTGCGGCTTTGCGGTGCTTGGCCTGTGGGGCCATGGACCGCTGGTCTACGCCATCGACGCCTTCCTGACGCTGCATCGCAACATCGTGGATGCCGCCGGTGCTCGCCGCCTGCTGGCGTTCGAGAAGCGCTGGTTCCGCCTGCGCCGTGCCATGCCCATCGCGGCGCTGTTCAGCTTCCTCATCCACGTCTACCTCTATTTCA
>DAORCZ010000727.1:3480-4666 GCA_035345735.1 Pseudomonadota bacterium
GCCATGCCCATCGCGGCGCTGTTCAGCTTCCTCATCCACGTCTACCTCTATTTCATCGAGGTCCACTACGGCGAGCGACCGATGACCTGGGGCACAGCGACGATCACCATGATGCTGATGTATCAGGTCGGCGAGATCGTCTATTCGGTCATCGTCCTGGCCATCCAGTCGCGGCTGCTGCCCGGCTGTCAGTACGCGCTCTATCGTCCGAGCCCCATCGACACGGTGGCGCTGCGGCGCTCGCTGCGTGGTACCAGCCAGCTGGTGGGTGTGGTCAGCCTGATTACCACCGGCATCATCATCGGCTTTGTCATTCTCGTCGAGGATCGACCGATCTTCCTCAACCGCGTGGGCCTGCTCTTGCTGGCGAGTGCCTACGTCTCGGCCTTCGCCGCGCTCTTGCTCCCCCGCCTAGCCATCAAGTCGATCGTGCACGCCGCGAAAGAGAACCAGCTTCGGCCGCTGCAGCAGCGGCTGAGTGAGCTCCTCGAAAACCCGGTCTCGCTCAGCGAAGATCAGTACAAAGAATTCAAGCGCGTCAAAGAACTGCACGACCTCTTACGCGACGCCAGCGAAGAGGTGCTGCCCATGCGGGCGTTGGGGCGACTGTTTGGTGCCCTGCTCTTCCCGACCATGACCTTCGTCGTCAGCCGCTTCGGCGAGCACATCATCCTGCCCTTGCTGCGTCGCTAAGCGGCATCGCCGCGATCGCCGCTATTCCGGCTGATTCAAGCGGTGCTGCGTGATCAGCTTGTATAGGTGCATGCGATCGAGCTGCGCCCGTCGCGCGGCCTCGCTGATATTGCCGCGCGCCGCCCGCAAGAGCGCGCCGAGATAGCGCTTCTCGAACGCATCGATCAGCTGCTGCTTGGCGGTCTTGAACGGCACCGCCAGATCGATCGCAAACGGCGGCAAGACGTTCTCATCCCCTGCACCGGGCGTTCCCGCCGTACTGCCAGCCGGTCGCCGGCCATCGGCCCCCTCGCGCGGCTCGGCTGGACGCGGCACAGCCACGACCGGGTCCTCATCGGGAACATGGAAAGCGCGCTCGACCGCGTTGCGTAGCTCGCGCACGTTGCCCGGCCAGCCGTAGTCGCCACCGGCCGCCGCGCCGCCGCCCAGCAGGCGCTCGCTGATCTCGCTCAGCGACGGAACGCGCTGTTTGCCGGGGTGCCGCGCCAGCAGC
>DAORCZ010000728.1:0-4657 GCA_035345735.1 Pseudomonadota bacterium
TGCAAGTCCGCCCGATCGCGCTCGGCCAGCCAGGGCAGGATCGCACTGGCTTCGCTGCTGGGTGTCGGCGGTGTGCTTAGGCTGGGCGGAGTGGCGATGGCATAGGCGGTCAGCGCGACGTCGCCTTGGTAGAGCGTGACCAAGCGATGGGGCAGATCGACGCGGAGCCAGCGCTCGCCCCCCGATACGGCCCAGCCCGGCGCGCTGATCTGGGCCTGCGGCCCAAGCTCGGAATAGATGCCGCGATCGATGGTGCCCAGCGTCGACATCGCGGCAAGCGCTGGACCGACGAGTGAGAGCGAGACGAGGTACTGCAGCATGTCCCCATGAAACGCCACAGAGCGGGTTCGGATCTAGGGCCGAGCAGTTTGCAGAGTGCGGGGAGGGGCGGGAAGCGAGGGCAGGGGCAGGGGGCAGCGGCCGCGAGGGGCTACGGGGTCGCTGGGCGGTTTTCCAAGATGTGGCGCGGCGGCGTGCGCAGGTCCCAGACCACGCCGAACCACGACAGCATCTTGAGGATGTAGTAGCTGAAGTCGACCTCCCACCAGAAGAAGCCCTGGTTGGCGGTGCTTTGGTAGTGGTGGTGGTTGTTGTGCCAGCCTTCACCCATGGTGATCAGAGCCAGGAACAGGTTGTTGCGGCTGTCGTCGGTGGTCCGGTAGCGGCGTGAGCCCCAGACATGGGCCAGCGAGTTGATGGTGAAGGTTCCGTGCCACAGGAGGACGGTGCTGAAGAAGCCGCCCCACAGGCCGGCGCGCAGACCGCCCATGACATCGCCGCGGATCAGCCAACCGATGAGGAACATCAGCACGACCGAGCCGATCGCCGGGGCCCGGAAGCTCTTGTTGAGCCAGCGAAGCTCAGGGAAGCGCGCGAAGTCCTGGATGCGCTCGTAGTCCGTCTTGTCGAAGCGGCCGCACAGGAACCAGCCTTGGTGCGCCCAGTGAAAGCTGCGCTGCACCGGCGAGTGGATGTCGCGTTCCTGATCGCTGTACTTGTGATGCTGACGATGGTGCGCCGCCCACCACAGCACGCCCTTCTGCAGCGCCGTCGTGCCGATGAAGGCCAGGATGAACTGAAACGCCCGGCCAGTCTTGTAGGCGCGGTGCGAGAAGTAGCGATGGTAGCCGGCAGTGATGCCGAACATCCGCAGGTAGTAGAAGGCGACGCAGAGCAGAATGTCGACCCAGGTGACCTGACCGTAGGCGATGGCGAAGCCGGCGCCGATGATGCCGACGGCGTGGACGAAGACGTACGGGATGCTGGTGTAGCGATCCAGTCGCTCGTCGCCTTCGCTGTACGGTGGGAAGTACGCCGAAAGCGGCTTGTCGTCGGGGGGAGGGTTCAGGGCGGGCCGGCTGTCGGCGGCAGCTTCAACTTTGGGGAGCCGAAGAGGCGGAGTGGCAGTCTGCATGGGCCTATGCTGCGCTCCGCGTGTCACGGATTTGTCATGGACGAGTCATATTTTCATGAGACTTTCCGACGGAAGGCACGGCTTGTTCGACCACCGGCGGCTCAGTGGTTGGAACAGATAAACTGACGCGCTGCGTTGAGAGCAGCTGCGCCATACGTCATGCCGCTCCGCACAATCTCGCCGTCGGCGCTGCGCTTTGCGGCGCTGCTCAGCTCTGCGAGGGATCGCCTTCGTGATCACCCATCAGCGCGACGATGCCGCAGACACCCACTACTTCGTCATCGCGACGGAATGGCGCGAGTGTGAGCCAGCCGCCGCGCGCTTCACCGCTTTGGTTGTGGATGACCAAGGTGTGCCGACTGGCGCGCTTGCGAGCCAGCACCTGCCGGACGTCGCGCTCGATGCGCGGACACCAGCGGCCCAGCATCGTCGAGCTCAGCTTGCCTCGCAGATCGGCGACGGGAATGCCCAAGAGCTGACAGAGCGCGGCGTTGCCAAATAGGATCTCGCCGGTGGGGGAGGCGACGAACATCGGCAGCGGACACGAGTCGACCAAGGCTTCGCACAGATCAGCCCGCGGTGAGGACGGCATACCGATGGCGTCAAGGCGCCGTGCGACGCCCATCTCGGCCATGACATGACGCAGGGCAAAGGCGAACTCGGCGGCGCTGCCAGGACGAAGACCGGGCTCCTTGCCCAGCGCGCGCAGCACCAAGGCTTCCAGACTGGGATGGAAGGGAGTGTGGCTGCGGCCAACGCGCTGACTGGGCGGGACCGGTTGGCGGCGCAGGTGGCCGAAGATGATTTCCTGTAGGCGGCCGTCGAAGGGCGGATGCCCGGTCAGGCACTCGTAGAACAGCACGCCCAAGGCATAGATGTCAGAAGCGGGGGTTGGCGACTGCGCGCGAATGCGCTCGGGAGCCAAGTAGGTCGGGGTGCCAGCGACGGTGGTGGCGGCGACGATCTCGCGCGAATCGACAGCCGGCCGGCTCGCTAGCCCGAAGTCCAAGAGCCGCACGTTGTTCCGTCGCGCATCGCTGGCCTGCGTTGGGTGACAGAGGAAGACGTTCTCGGGCTTGATGTCGCAGTGGATGACGCCAAAGCTGTGGATGAAGGCGAGTGCCTCAGCGCACTGCAGCACGATGTCGCACGAGGCTTTCGGATCGAGCACGCCCTCGCGCGCCATGCGCTCAGCCAGCGTCTCGCCCGAGAGGTATTCCATGACGATGAACGCACCGTGGACGGGATCGACGCCGAAGTCGAAGACCGACACGATGTTCGGGTGGTTCATCGAGGCCGCCATCCGGGCCTCGCGGTAGAAGGCATCGCGGATGTGCGGCTGCTGCGCCAGATTCTTGTGGATGATCTTGAGCGCGAACTGCTTGCCAAGATCGCGGTGGCGAACCTTGTAGATCCGCCCCATGCCGCCCTCGCCGACGCGCTCCTCGATGATGTAGCGACCCCCGACGATGCGCTCGGGGGGAAAGGCGTTGCGGACGCTCTCATCGGGGCTGCCGAGGATCTCGTACGGGGCGTTGAGATCGGTCCGCGCCAGTCTCACGTCCGTCGAGCCGGACTGCGCGCTCGTGCTGCTTGGCAGGGGCACCGCTCCGGTGGCTCCGGGCAGCGACTGTGCCGAGGCGGCGCTGGGCGGCGGGGGAGCAACGACGTTCTTGCGTGAGGTCGCCGCGCGCACCGATACCGAGACATCCTCGGGGACGGCCTGCGGCACGCCCGTAGCCTGGCTGGGGCCATCTCGCCCCTCAAGCGCCGGGAGTTTTTGGGTTGCCACGGGCGTATTATATCGCGCCGCTCTTGCGTTACGCGACGCAGATAATGCTAGATTCCGGCCGTGCGTCCCCCCGCCTCTCCGTCGTCGCCGGCCTCGTCGTCCGCGCTGTCTTCGTCGTCGCCATCCCCACATGGACCCCCGCCTGGCTCCCTGTCGGCTGAACGATCGGCTGAACGATCAGTCACCCCGTCGCCGGCTGCGGCTGAGCCCGAGAGCTGGACGATTGGCCGGGTCCTGCGCTGGACGCAGGGGCGCTTTGCTGCCCGTGGGTTGCTGTCGCCGCGGCTCGACGCTGAGCTATTGTTGGCGCACACGCTGGGGAAGACACGCGTCGCGCTGTATACCCACTTCGACCAGCTCCTGAGCAAGGAAGAGCTGACCCGCTTTCGCGAGTGCATCCTGCGCCGGCTGGCCGGTGTGCCCGTCGCCTACCTCGTCGGAGAGAAAGAATTTTATGGCCTGACGCTGCAGGTCAACGAGTCGGTGCTGATCCCCCGGCCCGAGACCGAGCTCCTCGTGGATGTCGGGGTCCGTCTCCTGCCGCCCGCCCCGTTGGGAGGCGCAGAGGTCTTGGCCGAGGCGTTGCTTCCGGAAATCGATGCGAGCGTGCAAGAGGCGAGTCCCGAGGACGCCGCGTCGGCGGCACTGCCGCTCCTTCACCGGGCCGAACCCGGCGTCGAGATGACCGTGCACTACGACGAGCCAGAGCCGACTATTGCTCCGGCCGACGAAGCAACCGACGAGGCCGCGGCTGGCCCCACCCTCCACTCAGCAGCCGGAAGTGGGCGTCGTGCAATGGAGGCGGCTGAGGCATCCCCGGCGCGGCCGGCTGACGCGGCACCTGCGACGGTGTTCGATGTCGGGACGGGCTCTGGCGCGGTGGCGCTGGCCATCAAACACCTGCGCCCCGATGTGCGAGTGATCGCCATTGAACAGAGCCCGGTGGCCATTGCCGTCGCGACGGAGAACGCCGCGCGGCTTGGACTAGCCGTCGAGTTTTGGCACGGCGATCTGCTCGCGCCACTGCCGGCGGGCCTGCTCGCCGACGTCATCGTTGCCAACCTGCCCTACATTCCGACCGCCGAGATCAGCGCGCTCGCTGCCGAAGTGCGTCATGAGCCGCACAGTGCGCTCGACGGAGGCTCTGACGGCTTGAGCCTGGTGCGGCGGCTCGTCGCGCAAGCCCCGAGTCGTCTGAACCGCGGCGGAGCCCTGGCGTTGGAGATTGGCGCCGGTCAGTCGGCGGCAACCGAGGCGCTCTTGCACGCGGCCGGCTTCGTGGATGTTCGCTCCGAGCTAGACCTCGCGAAGATCGCACGGGTGGTGCATGGACGACTTCTCTGAGGGCGAGTTCGCGCCGCTCTGCGTGCCCGTGGCGCTGTGGCCGGCGGGAGCGCGGAGCGAACGGGGCGCACCGCCGTTTGTGCGCCTAGCGACCGGCATCTCTCCGC
>DAORCZ010000729.1:0-4648 GCA_035345735.1 Pseudomonadota bacterium
CACAAGATCTCCGACTGCAAGAAGTGCCACAAGAACGACAACTATCGCGACACGCCGACCAACTGCGTGGCCTGCCACGAGGATCGCCTGCACAAGGGCTCGCTCGGCAAGGACACCTGTCTGAACTGCCATGAAGGTGCGCGCTGGCCCGCCACCAAGTTCGATCACGACAAGAGCAACTACCCGCTGGAAGGCAAGCACAAGGACGTCAAGTGCGAGACCTGCCACCCAGCCAAGGCCTACAAGCCCACCCCGACGCTGTGTGGCGACAGCAAGTGCCACGCAAAGGATGACGCCCACGAAAAGGCGCTCGGCAATGCCTGTGAGGGCTGCCATAGCCCGACCGGCAAGGTGCTGTTCGATCACAACGATCCGAAGGTCAAGGATCGCTGGAAGCTTGATGGCAAACACCAGACGGTGCGCTGCATCGGCTGCCACCCCAATCAGAAGTACAAGCCGGCCCCGACGATCTGCGAGAACTGCCACGCGGATCCGCAGGCCCACAAGGGCGAGCTGGGTACGCGCTGCACCGGCTGCCACGAGCCCGCGGGCTGGAAACAGATCCACACGGGCCACGACATCTTCCCCATCCGCTTCGGCGGGGCACACGACCGCGTGCGCTGCCAAGAGTGCCATCTGGAGGGCCGCATTCTGCAGGGCATGGCGCAGATGTGCATCGTCTGCCACCAGCGGGATGACATTCACCACAACTCGCTGGGACCGCGCTGCAGCGACTGCCACACGCAGCAGATGTTCGCCGCGGCCCGCTTCAACCACGACCGCGTCGGCTGCTTGCTCACCGGCATCCACCGCGTCCTGCCCTGCGTCGATTGCCACAAGGGCGGCAACTACGCCGGCCTGGCGGCAGCCTGCGTCAGCTGCCACCGCGACGATGCGATGCGCGCCGCTGTGCTGCGGCCTGACCTGCGGGTGTCCGGACCGAACCAAGTGCTGCACGAACAGCTCACCGGCTGTGGCACGTGTCACAACACAACGTCTTTCCGTCCGCGCGTCTTCGGTGGCACGGACTCGGTGTGCCGATGAGGTCGTTCACTCGCCTGGCAGCCGTCGGTGCTGCGGTCTGTGCCCTGCTCTCGGTCCCCGCCGCCCATGGGCAGAGCAAAGGCGTCTATTCCGGCAAGGTCGCGCTCACCGGCTTCTTCTACACAGAAGACGATGGGCTCAACATCAAGAACGATGACACGCTGATCCCGCAGCGCATCGCCAGCGCGTCCAAGCTGGGCTTCGGCGAGCTCCGCGCCACGGTCGATGCCCGTCGCATTGCCAAGGAGCGCATCGACTTTCGGCTCGACGTTCGCCTACGTTTCACCGGCAACTTCGACTTCGAGAGCAAGTTCACCGACGAGTTCATCACCAAGCGCGACGCCTTCAACAACTTCGGTCTGAGCGCACGCGGCTATCTCGGTGGCCCCGAGTACGATCTGCGCGAGGCTTACGTCAACGTCCGCTTCAGCGAGAACATGGGCCTTCAGCTCGGCCGCATGTTCGTAAGCGAAGCCGACAACATCAAGCTCGACGCGCTGCGCCTGTGGCGACGCTTTGGGCCGCACTGGACGGGCACTGCGTTCGCCGGTGGGTATCCAAACCCCTACTCGCGCTCGCTGCTCTCGGACTACGCCCCGCCCTGCGGCAACGGCGTGGCCGGTGATACCAACAATCCCGCCACCAGCGGTCCCTGCATCGCCCCCGGGCTGCAGCTAGGCGTCGGGGCCGGAGTCGGCGCGCGCTACAGCTACGATCGGCTGTGGGGCAGCCTGGCGCTCGTCGGCTCGTTCTTCGCCGGGGAAGGCGATGGCGGCAAGGTCGTCGCCAATGGCAGCGCGACCCCGGTGACCAACACACCGGCACCGCCGCTGGACCAAGCCAACCTGCAGGCGGCGAATGGCGCGCTGGATGCCCCGCGCATCTTTCTCGCCTGGCTCAACTCGTGGCGACCCGCCGAGCGCTTCGACCTGTTTAGCGATCTGGTGGTCGATGCCTACGGCTCGGCCGGTCCGCAGCTCACGCGGCTGGTGCTCTTAGGCACGGTGCGTCTGGTGCGCGATGACCGCCTGACCATGCGCATTGGTGCATCGTACTTGTCGTCGCTGGCCGTCAACATGTACCTCAACCGGCTGGTCTACAACCGCCTAAGTGGCGGCACCCTGTCGGCATCCGGCCTGAGCTTCGTTGAGAACAACCTGACCATCCTGCGTACCGGCCGGGCCGAAGGGCGCGTCACGCTGGATGCTCGCCTCATTCGTCGCCTGGGCGGCTTCGTCGAAGGGCGCTTCCGCTTTCGCAGCCTGATCAACGGCGGCAGCGACGCCGACGTGTACGGCAACAAAGACATCTACGGCAAGTTTGCGCAGAGCATCGCTGGCGACGGCACGATCGGCTTGCGCGACACCGGATCGCTGGCCGGACTTCGCGGCAGCTTGAGCTACAGCTTCATCGGCGACTACCGCTCGACCAACCACGTCATCAACTTCGATATCGGCCGCGACTTCTGGCACGAGCGCATCGGCGTAACGCTCAACTACCTGGCCGCCATCACCAAGGATCGCGGGCCAATCGTCGGCGCCACCGACGAGGCATGTTTGGTCACCGAGCCCTTCAACGCCTGCTATGGCCGACGCAGCGGCATGACGCATGAGATTGGCCTGCTGGCCACGCTCAACCCCTGGCGCACGCTGTACGTCGTGGCTGACTATCGGCTGATTGCGCTCATCACCGATCGTCAGCCGGGCGGCGCGGTCGAGACCTTCCCGACGGTCATCAGCCACGCCATCCTCGGCCGCGTCGAGTTCCGCTGGTAGCCGGTCACCGGCCGGCGGTCACTTGGCGTCGGCGCGAACTGGCTGCGCTAGCTCACACCCTCGGCTTCGAGGATCTCGCGCAGCAGGGCAATCGCCCGGGCGTGCAGGCGCGAAGTCCATGACTTCGAAAGCCCCATCGCCGCTCCGGCCTGTTCCAAGGTCTGGTCTTGGAAGTAGTACAGGTCCAGCAGGCGGCGCTCTTTGTCGGGCAGCTTGCGGATGGCTTTGCGCACCCGCTCGGCCAGCTGATGTCGCTCTAGCTGCTCATGCGGCGCGGCGCGATCGTCGGAGAGCTGCTGCTCGTCCTCGCGCGCCAGCAAGGTGACGAAGATGGTGGCGACGCTCGATAGCGCCGTCGAGATCTCGCGCACTCGCTGCTCTACGCCCGCCTCTTGGCCGGCTGGGGGGGGTGTCTCTTCGGTGCGGGACGCCAGGTTCTGCGCGTAGCTGCTCGCTCGCTCTTCCATGCGCAGCCGCGCGTACTCGCCACGCGGCAGCCAACCCATCGAGCGCAGCCCATCGAACATCGATCCGCGCACCCGGTAGTAGGCGAAGGTCGTAAACGCAACGCCATGGCGGTCATCGAAGCGCTGGGCAGCCTCGATCAACCCCTGCATGCCGAAGCCAACCAGGTCGTCAAACTCGACCATCGGGACGTGATCACGCAGCTTGCGCGCCAGCGAGCGCACAAACGGGATGTGATCTTCAACCAAGCGACGCTCGATCGCAGCTCGTCCAGCTGAGTTCGCTGCTCGCTCGCGAGGCGCTTGTGGGCCCGGCATCGCAGCTAGTATATCGCTGTTTTCTCGTCGAACCTGCGACGTTTTCAGACCCCTTGAGTACCGTGCCGCCATGCCCACCAAAGCCCGCCCCAAGCCCGCAAAATCCAGTGCCTCTGCCAAACCCAAGCCAGCCCGCGCGACGAAAAAAACAGTCGCCACCAAGCCTTCGCCCGCCACGAAGCCGAGCCGGTCTGCGAAGCCCAAGCCCGCTACCGCGCCAAGCAAGCGCGGCACCCCCACCGGCCGCAAGAAGCGGGGCTACAGCACGGGGCCGATCGAGCTGCCACAGGCGGCGTTTTCACACCTGCGCCGCTCACACCGCAACATGGCGCGGGTGATTGATCGGGTTGGCGACTTCACGCTCGAAGCCGGGCATCCGGAAGGGCCCTTTGTATCGCTGGTGCGAGCGATCGTCTTTCAGCAGCTGGCGACCAAGGCGGCTTCGACGATCTTCGGCCGGCTGCGCGACCTCTTCCCGGGGCCCAGCTTTCCCTCGCCAGCCACGCTGCTGGCCGCTCCCGAGAGCGCGCTCCGTGGCTGCGGCCTGTCGGGGCAGAAGCTGGGCTACGTCCGCGACCTGTCCCAGCGCGTAGCGGATGGCGCGCTCGATCTCGACGCGCTGTCGGCGCTCCCCGATGACGAAGTGATCGCTCGCCTGACGACGGTGCGCGGCATCGGACGCTGGTCGGCCCAGATGTTCCTGATCTTCTACTTGGGCCGACTGAACGTGTGGCCCGAAGGAGATCTCGGGATCAAGCACGGCGTGCGCCTGCTGCACGCCTATGACGATCTGCCGACCCCTGCCCAGATGCAGGCCGCCGGTCAGCAGTTTTCGCCCTACGCCAGCGTCGCTAGCTGGTATCTGTGGCGGCTGCTCGACGTCCCCGCCGAAGAGCGCGCCCTGCTACTAACCTAGGCCCCACCGCCGGCCAGCCCCGACGGCGGCCAGCCCGCTTACAGACCGCGACGAGCCTGCCAGTTCCGTCCACGCACCAGCTCTTCGAAAAGGACGGTCAGGCCAAACGACAGGATGTGGTTCTGTCCGCG
>DAORCZ010000730.1:0-4638 GCA_035345735.1 Pseudomonadota bacterium
AGCACAAGCGTAGCGGAATCGGTGGTCCCGTTGGGGTCCTGTGAGCTCGCCGGCCGGGCTGAGTTGCAAGCGCGCTGTAGCAGTCTGCGCACGCAGTACCTGCTCACCCCACAGACCCCGCCGCTGATATAGGATGCTAAGCGTTGGCCGCTACGTCGCTGCCCAAGGGAACCAAGAGGGGAGTCAAGAGCCGTGGATATCAGCGCACAGGAGCTTCGCAGGATCCTCGATGAGGTGCTCCCGACGGATGCGGATCTGGTCGCTTTCTGCATCGATGCCGAGCTGTCGGCGAGAAAGCGCTTTGCCGACGGAATGGATCGTGTCGCGCGGGTCAACCTGATCCTTTCGCTGCACAAACCGGACGAGGTCTGGGCTGCTCTGCGAACGCTTCGTCCCGCGCAGACGGCCTCAGCGATGGCTCGGTCGAATGCGGTGCCGCAGCGAGAGGCCGCGGGACCACCGCATCCCGCTGCGCCGCTCTCGTTTCCGAAGCGCGGCGATGGATCGGAGGAGCGCAAGCTGACGATCCGTCTCAAGCGGGACGGCGCGCGAGGGCTGCGGGTTGGCTACTACGTGCCGGTGTACGGACTGCTCGCTGAGACGGAGGCGGGGAATCTGGAAGAGATCGAAGGGCAGGCCCCGGGGCTTAACTACGACGGAAAAACCGGGCTGGCGGCGATCCATCACCTGCTCAATCACGGAGGGCGGCAAGACCTGACGCGGATCTTGACCGGGTTGGCCGTGACCGGAGAGCAGGGCCTGGGCAAGCTCCTCTACCGCCTGTTGTTTCCAAGCCCGAAGGAAGAGGAGCACGTGCTCACCCATCTGCTCAGCGAGAGCTTGCCTGGGGTGCCCGCGGCGCCGCTGCGGCATGCGGTCACGGTGCGGATCTGGACCAGCGAACCGGACTTCATCGGTCTGCCCTGGCGACTGACTTGCTGGCAGGGAAACCTCCTTTCGGATCATGGCTGGACGTTTGCGGTCACGCCCGAGCCGGTGGACCCGCTTCCGGTGCGCCTGTCGCCGCTGAGCCGGGTGCTGGTGGTGGCACCACAGGAAACCAGCCTGGGCAACCTCGACACCCAATCCCACATCGCAGAGCTGCGGAAGCAGCTTGCCGCCGGACTGCCGGCGCAGGGCAAGGAGGAGTGGTTTCGCGTCGTCCACGACCGCGCCGGGCTAGAGAACGCGCTGCGCTCCATGCCCTTCGACCTGCTCTACTACTACGGCCACGGCGGCATGGGAGGGGGTCAGGTCCAGCTCGTGCTGGGGGACGGTTCGCAGCCGAAGGCGCGCCTGGCTCCCGCCGACCTGCTGCGCCTGTTTGGCGATTCGCCGCCCAAGCTGGTGCTGCTGAACGCCTGCTTTGGCGGCGCGGCGGGCTGGCAGAGCGCCGGGTATCTGCTCAGCCCGAAGATTCCTGTCGTGGTGTGCAGCCTAACGACCGAATTTACCCACTTTGCCGGGGCGCTAGCGATTCGCTTTCTCAAAGGCGTGCTGCTCGATCGCCGCGATCCCGTCGAGCTTCTGCATCAGCGCGATCCCAGTGACCCGGCGCAGACGCAGGCCGACTTTCAGTGGGCGACGCACGCGGTGTTTGCCCGCTACACGTCGTGGGAACCGACTCCCATCGAGGCCCAGCGGCATGACCCACGCAACCCGCTGCGCCTGGATCGCACCATCGCTCGCGCGCAAGTCATCGAACAGGTGAGCGCGCTCCTGGAAGGAAGCAAGCGGCGCGTCGAAGCGCTGGTGGCGTACGGACACGAGCGCAGCCTGGTTGAGCGCTTTTCCGCGCAGGCGACGGATCATCTGGAGCGTCGTCGAATTGCGCCGGTCGCGACGCTGAGCTTGCGATTTCCGCAGGCGCGCACCGACCTGTATAAGCAGCTCAGCGAAGACTTTCTGCAGCAGGTGACGCGCAAGGGCGAGCCGCTGCAGCACGCGCTGCGTCGTCACGCGCCGCAGGTTCGCACAGCGGGCAAGCCGGTGCTGTGGCTCGACTGGGGTGTCTGTGGCGATGGCGCGCCGCAGGACAAGCTCAACCTGGAACAGCTTCGCTGCTGGCTTAAGTGGTCCAGCGAGTTTCTGTGCCGGGACTGTCCCGACGATCTGCGCATCGTATCGTTTATGGCGCTGCGACGGCCTCTCACCAAATACGAGCTCCTGGAAAACGAGATGGAGAAGTTCAAAGAGCAGCTGGGTAGCGAGCGTTTCCGCGCCTGGCTGCTGACGCCGCTGCCGCGCGTGCGAAAGGGCGAGATCAAGGACTACTTAAGCGACCCCGATCTATGCAGCTGCGCCGAGAACACCACGATGGTGGACCTGGTGGCTGAGCTGATCTACCGCGACACCGACGGCCACTATGAACAGGTCGTAGCGCACATCGAGTGGGCGGAAAAACACGGCTGGCAGAGCCTAATTGATGTACTCAGACAGCAGCACGAGCCCAGCCCCAAGCCCACTGAATCGGAGGACATCTAGTGCCTGCCCCTGCCCCGTTTTTGCTGCTCGATCCCGACCGCAAGGAACCGGCTGCGCGCAAGCCTCTGCTGGAAGGGCGTCAGCTCCCGCCTGCGCTCGGAAGTCTTCGCCTCGCGGCGTCCGACTTTCAGCCCAGTCCCGAGCTCGTGGGTGCCGTCAACGTCAGCTTGGCGCTGGGCTCACCGCTCTTGCTGACCGGTGAGCCGGGCACGGGCAAGACCCAGGTCGCCTACTATCTGGCTTGGTACTTCGGCATCGAGGACTCGCTGTTCCAGCTCGATGTCCGATCGAACACCACCGCCGAGGATCTGCTGTATCACTTCGACTCGGTGGCCTACTTTCACGCCGCTCATGATCCGGCGCGCGCGGGCAAGCCCATCGACCGCGCTGAGTTCATTCGTAACGGCCCGCTGTGGCAGGCCATGGACGCGCCGGGGGCGGCGATCGTCCTCATCGACGAGATCGACAAAGCGCCGCGCGACTTTCCCAACGACCTTCTGGGCGTGCTCGACCAAGGTCACTTCTTCGTGCGCGAGCTAGGCGAGCGCGGCACGCGGATTTCACGCCGGGCCGGGGCCGCCCCGCCGCTCGTCGTCATCACATCGAACAGCGAGCGCCGCTTGCCCGAGGCATTCTTGCGCCGCTGCATCTTCCACCACATCGAGCTCACACCCGAGCTGGTCCGCAAAGCCGTGGCCGCGCGACGGGCCCAGTTCGCCCGCCTGACCGAAGACGTGATCGATGTTGCGGTTCGTCGCTTCTTAGAGCTGCGCGGCAAGAACCTGCGCAAAAAGCCGGCCACTGCCGAGCTGCTGGCTTGGCTCGCGGTCCTGTCCGCCCAAGGCTTCACCGACGAAGCGAAGCTTTCGCATGCTCCCTTGTCTGCGCTGCCCCATCTGTCGGTGCTGATCAAAGATCGCGACGACGGAGCGGCGCTGTAGGCGACGCCTTTCCATGAGCATCGTTCCATGATCGTCGGCCCATGATTGTCGCTGCGGATCTGGATGCCCTGCTGCATCGCTTGCAAGCCGCCGGTCTGCGCATCGGCGTCGAGGAATCGCTGCGTGCATCCTATCTGCTAGGACAGCTTCATCAGACCGACCACGCCGCGTGGCTGCGCGAAGCGCTGCGCGCCCTGCTGGTCAAGTCGTCCACGCAGGCCGAGTCCTTCGACGAGGTGTTCGCCACCTGGGCCCTTGAGCTGCTCGAGCGCGAGCGTCCTTCCGAGCCCGAGCCACTGCCCGCGAGGGTCGCAGACCTCACCCGCCCCCCCGAGCCGCGCCGAGTCCCCCCGCGTTCCTCGCCGCGCATCTGGTGGCGTCGACACCGGCGCCGTCTTTTAGGACTGCTGCTTGCGCTGTGTGCGGTCGCGCTGGTGGGGCGCCTGCTGCGAGGGCGAACACCCCCAAACGACCTGCCGCCCGATGCGGGGAGTCCGCCGCAGGCCCAGGATCTGGGTCTTATCGCCCCGCTGCCACCGCCGACGCTACACCCGCCCCTGCGGGTCCTTGCTCCCTCGATCGTCGTCGAGCCCGCAGCGCTGCCTGCGGGCCTTTTGCGCGGGTCGGCGGCGCTGCTAGCGGGGCTTTCGCTGGGTGCGCTGCTGTTCTTGGGGCTGCGTCGCCGTCGCTACCTGCCCCCGGCGGTGCCGGCCCCGACCCGCCCGGGTCCGCGCCAGATCGTGCCCGAGCTGCCCACGTCGCCCGGCGGGCTGCGGCTGCGCCTGCTCGATCTGCGCAGCCGGGAAGCGCTGGTCTGGGGCATCGGGCGCTTCGTGTCGGAACAAAAAACCCGCGCCCTGGATGTGCAAAAGACCGTCGCCGCCACCGCCGCGCACGCCGGCATGCCGCGCCTGCGCTTCTTGCATGCCCGGCACCAGCGCGAGGTCTGGCTGTGGATCGATGAGTCGGCGGCCCGCAGCGCCCACAGCTACGGCGCGCTCCTGCGCCAGCTGGCACAAGAGCTGGTCTTGTCGCTGCGTCAGGGCGGCCTGCCCGTCGAAGAGGCGCTGTACTGGGGCCAGCCCGACCGCCTGACCCGCCTGCTGGAATCCGGCCAAGCCGAGAGCGAGTTCGCCCCCAGCGAGGTCGCCGAGCGCCAAGACGCTGCCCTGGTCGTGCTGCTGACCGATGGGCGCCTGCTGGTCGATGCCCT
>DAORCZ010000731.1:0-4631 GCA_035345735.1 Pseudomonadota bacterium
ATCCGTTCTCCGTCTACACGACGCTATCTGCGCGACTTCAGCGAGGCGCTGTTCTATCGCGGAACCCCGCTCCCCAGGGAACGCCTGGACTGGGTCGAAGAGGAGGCGATGGCGACGCTGAAAAACGCCGGACCGCGGGCCCGGCTGCTGTTTCTGAGCGCGCTTTACCTGGTGGCCTGGCTGGCGCCGCTTGCCGTCCGTCGGCTGCCCACGCTGTCCCGCCTGCCGCTGGCGCTGCGCATCACCGCGCTATCAAAGCTGGAAGAGAGTGCGCTGTTCGCACCGCTGATTCTTGGGCTCAAGACCGTGCTCTGCTTCATCTACTACGAGCAGCCCGCGACGCTGCGCGAGCTGGGGCAGGTCTCGACCTGTCTGCGCCCGCCTGAGCCGGACCGCCGCCTGCCGCTCTTGCCACCGGACTCGCCCCCGGCTGCGGCGTCCTCGGCCCGAGGGTTGTCGTGAGCCGCCCTTCGACGCTCCCCGTCGAGCAGTGCGCGCAGTCGGCCAGCGAGCGCCGACCGCTTGAGCTTTCCTGCGATGTGCTGATCGTCGGCTCGGGCGCATCCGGTTCGGTCGTCGCCGCCGAGCTTGCCGAGTCGGGCCAGCGCGTCTTGGTGCTAGAAGAGGGACCGTACCTGTCCGCCGCTGCTCTCGGACGCATGCGCCCCAGCGAGTGCATGCGGCGCGGCTGGCGCGAGGCCGGCATGACCTTCGCGCTCGGCGTCGGGGACTCGCCGCACATCAACATCATGACCGGTCGCTGCGTCGGTGGATCGTCGCTGATGACCGGTGGGGTCTGCTTCCGCACCCCCGATGAAGTGCTGCATGAGTGGGTGGATGGCCACGGCCTCTCTGACCTGTCCCCAAGCCGCATGCGGCCCTACTTCGAAGAGGTCGAGCGTCGCAGTCACGTCGAGACCGTGCCGGACTCGCTGCGCTCGCGATCGACGACGCTGTTCATGCAGGGGGCCGAGCGCCTGGGCTATGCGATGAGCGCAAACCAGCGCAATACCGAGGACTGCTGCGGCTGCTCGCGCTGCAACTTCGGCTGTCCCCACGGCGCCAAGCTCAGCGTCGATCTCACCTACCTCCCGCGGGCGATTGCGGCGGGGGCCAAGGTGCTGTCGGACTGCCGCGTCGAAGAGCTTCTGTTCGCTGGCGAGCAGGTGACGGGTGTGCGCGGCCGCGTGCTGGAACAAGACGGCGCCATCGGCATCCGCCGTCGAGCGTTTTCGGTGCGGGCTCGCCGCGTCGTGCTGGCCGCCGGCGCCATCCACACCGCTAAGCTGCTGCTCGACAGCGGACTGGGTCCGGGTCTGCCGGCGCTGGGACGCAATCTCTCGGTGCATCCCAGCCTGCGGGTCATGGCTCGCTTCGACGAGCGCGTCGATGGCTGGTACGGCGCCCTGCAGAGCGCGCACAGCCTGGCCTTCTTCCACGAGCGCCTGCTTTTGATGAGCATCTTTCTGCCGGCCGGGGTGCTGGGGGCCTCGCTACCCGGGATTGGGCCCGCACACGCCGAACGCGCCGAGCTTGCGCCCCACATGGCGGTGTTCGGCGGCATGGTGCACGACGATGGGGGGGGGCAGGTCCACGCCAGCCGCTCGCTGCCTGGCCTCGTCGGGCGGCTGTTTAGCCGCGAGCCCGTGCTGAGCTATGCGCTGTCGGCTCGCGATCGCCACGCCATCTCGCGCGTGCTGCGCCTGCTGGCTGAGACGTATCTGGCCGCCGGCGCCCGCGAGGTATTTTTGCCGATCCTCGGGGGCCTGGAGCACTTCGGCGTCCGCCCCGGTCCGCACGGGGGCCTCGATGCCGATCAGCTACGCCGACTTGACCTCGACAAGATCCCGGCTCAACGCTTCGAGTGCGCCTCGCAGCATCCGCTGGGCACCTGCCGCATGGGCACCTCGCGCGAGCACGCGGTCGTCGATCCCGAGGGGCGCGTCTTCGGGATCCGCGAGCTCTACGTCGTCGATAGCGGCGTGCTGCCGACCAGCCTGGGCGTGAACCCGCAGATCTCGGTGATGGCCATGGCCACGCGCTTGGCCTGGCGCATGCGTGACCGTCCGCTGGCGGCGCTCTAGGGCACGCGGCCTTCTGGCAGGACTGACGTCTTAGGGGTGCCGGTCGGGCTGGCTGTCACCGAACCTCGACGCGCAACAAACGCCGCCACGCGGGCGCTGGCGTTCTGTCGTAGAGGAACGAAGAAGAGCTGGTACTCGACGGGATGATAGTTCTGCGAGCCAAGCGTGTAATCGAGGATCCGGCTCATGAAGTCGCGCGGCACCGGGAAGCGCGGAGCAACGATCAGCGCCCCCTGCCGACACTCTGCCGCCGTGAAGCCCGGCACGATGTGGGGCGAGGCCTCGTCGAAGAACACCGCGCCCGGGTGCTGTTCGGCTGGCGCCGGCCGCGCATCATCCCGCCAAGAGAGAGGGTTCACGCACACCCGCCCGGCGCGCAGCGTCGCCCGGTCGATCCCCGGCGAGCCGCTGATGTCCATGTCGAAGTTGTTCGGCACAAACGCTGGGCCGCGCGCGTTTAGCCCCACCAGGCAGCCCGTCTGATCAGCGGCGGCGCAGACCGGGATATCCGGCAGATCGCGAGCCACCGCATCGCGCGTAATCAGCCCGCCCAGCAGGTACGCCGCGACGAACGCCCGCCCCGCAGGTCGTCCGCTGATCTGTTCCTTGAGCAGCCGATACGCCAGCATCGTGCCCTGACTGTGCGCCGCGATGAGAAACGGCCGCGGCTGTGTCTCGCCCGCCATCCGCCGTCGGTCTTGGAACGCCAAAAACGCCCGCTCGACATCGCCATACGCGACATCGATAGCGCGATCACCGTCGGGGGAAGGGCTTGCGAAGGCCATGCCGTTGGCCTGGCGATAGCGCGGGGCATAGACGGCGCAGCAGTCCAAAAACGCGCTCGCTTGGATGCGCGTCGCGACTCGATCCGTCGCCGCGTTGAGCCCTGCATCATCGACGGGCCCGTTCCACTTGGCACCGACATAGCTCGTCGGGTGGACATAAAACACATCGGCCACAGGCGGCGCGCTGGGCGCAGGAAAGATCGCCGGAAGCCGCGCAAACGCCGCGCTCTCCTTTCCCGGAAGCACGCTCCACGCCGTCGGCAGGCCATAGTCGGGCGGCGCCGGCAGCGGGGACATGGCAAACGGCTCCGCGGGATGCATCACGCGCCGCACCAGCGGACGAAAAAACACCGCCAGCAAGATCACGCCCACCGCGATGAGCATCCCGACGACTCCCAGCCCACGCGCTATGCCTCGCCGCATCTTGGCTTCTCCTGGATTATGGCCACGCCGCACAGGTAACAGACGCAGGACCGCGAGTGTTTCCGAAAACGACGCGCCCCAAAGATGGGCCCGCGATGGGCCCGCGGCGTTACTTGCGAAGCTGCGTGCGCAGGTAAGTCATGACGTTTTCGTACGTCTCTTTGACCGCTTGCTGTACCGCTTCGGTCTCCAGGCTCTCGATGAAGGCACGCGTTGGCTTGGCTGAGGGACCCCGCGGGCCGATGACGCTCGCCCCGCCGGTGACCATGCTGACGACGTTTCGCCCCGGCAGCGCCGCGATGATCATGCTGACATCGCAAGAGACCTCAAGCTCACCCGCCGGCGTCGTCAGGCGCGACAGCTTGATGACGCTGCTGTCCACCGTAAAGCCCGAAGCGGTACCGCCCGCGGACTCGAGGTCTTCGATGATGTCGAGCTCGGTGGCGCTCCGCATCTCTTTGACGACGGCATCGCGCAGGACTTTGGGAATGTCGGGCAGGGTGCCGGACTTGGCCTTCGAGCCCGCTCGACCAATCACCACCGTCAAGCGCTTGCCGCCGCCCGGACGCTTCGCCGGACTGAGACGACCAATCGCCGCCAGGGCCTGCTTGCGGACCAGCCCGCTCTCATCTTTGGCAGCGGCACGCAGGGCGGATAGCGCACCGCGCTCGGCGAGAGCGGCCAGCGCCTCGGCACAAGCGGCCCGCACGCTCTCGTCCCGGTCGGCGAGCAGGCCCACCACCAGCGCCGCTTGCGCTTCGGTATCGCCTAGCTCCCCGAGTTCCAGCGCGGCCCGCCGACGAGCCCCGGCCGAGCGATCGTTGCGCAGCGTGGCTTCCAGCGTGCTACGCCGCCCCACAGCACGGGCCGAAGAGATCCAAACCCCGGTAGCCGGACCGGTCCCATCGTCAGAGCGCCCCGACCGCAGCAACCCATCGCCCAGCAGGCTGACGATCACCAGCGCTAGCAGCCCAAGCGAAAGAGCCCGCTGCCCCCGTCCCAGCCGCTGTCGTCGCCGTAGCCGACCTGGGGCCCCAAGCTCGGCCGCCGCACACGTCAAGCCAGCGCAGCGACCTCCCGGGGGAGAGCCGGGAGTCTCGCAGGGAGAGCTACAGGTGGCAGACGACAGTACGTTCACAGCTCGACCGGGAGTCCTTGGTATCTACGCGACCGCGGTCGCGACTCTGACGGATGGGGCGCCTAGCGACGAAATCTAGCCGATTAGACCGACCCGGCAAATGCACGTCAAGCATTCCTCCGCGCTTGACTGAAAATGACCATACATGCAATGTAATCGCATGCTTAGCCGCCCAGCTTCTTCGCCTGTTGCCTGGGGTTC
>DAORCZ010000732.1:0-4630 GCA_035345735.1 Pseudomonadota bacterium
GCGGCACGCTCAGCTACCCCAGCGCAGGCCACGCGGGCGGCGGCGGCGGCGGCGGCGGCGGCGGCGCCCTGCGCATCGTGTCGGCAAACAAGCTGACGATAAATGGCGAAGTGAAAGCCAACGGCGGTCAGGGCGGACCAGCCGGCGGCGACTATGCAGCCGGCGGCGGCGGCGGCTCGGGCGGTGCCATTGCGCTTGTCGGCAAGTCGCTGTCGCTGATCGGTAAGCTCAGCGCCGCCGGCGGCGGGGGCGGCGCCGCCGCTGGGGGCTTGAGCGTGGCCGGAGGTCAAGGCGGCCTCGGGCGCATCGCGCTTGTGGCCTATGGCGTCGGCAGCGGCGGCACCTGCTCACTCACCGGCACCATGACCCCCGCGGCTTCCGCAACCGGCATCGCGTGCATGACCTCGACACCGGCCGCAGTCTGCACCGACCGAGAGGACGCCTGCGGCTATGCCTACGTCCAGGCCGGCACCCCCGCCTGCACCACCGGCCCCTTGGTGCTCAGCGGCCCACCCGCGGTATCCCCCGGCGCGACGGGCATTCGCCTGCTTGGCAGCGGCGGCACCGGCACCGGCTACACCTTCCGGATGCTCTCGAACATCGCGGGCTCCGTCGTGGGCCAGACGACCGGCATCTACACCGCCGGCAGCATCGATGGCGAAAGCGACATCATCGCGGTGAGCGACTCCGGCGGGAACACCGCCAGCCTGACCATTCCGATCAGGAAGCTCACCCTCACAGCGGCGGCGAGCAGCGTCCCACCACGCGGCAGCACCACCCTGTCAGCAAGCGGCGGCGGCGGTGGCCCGTACCGGTACACGCTCACCGGCAATGCCTCGGGGGCGCCGTCCTTTGCCGACTCGACCGTCGGTGCGTACGTCGCCGGGCCCCTGTCCGGCACCGACACCATCACCGTCAGCGACGCCTACAACGGCAGCCAGACCGTGAACATCATCGTCACCGCCGGCGTCAGCATCACCGAGCCTCCCAACCCCCGGCCGAACTGGGTCTACCCGCGATCGCAGACGCAACTCACCGCGGCAGGCGGCAGCAACACCGGCTTCGTCTGGACGATTGCCAGCCTGGACCCCTTGATTCCGCCCAACGGGACGATCAGCGGCACCGGTCTTTACACCGCCGGGCCGACTGGCAGCTTCACCGATGCCGTCACCGTGACCGACTCGCTGGGCAACGCCGCCACCTACAACCTGCACACCTATCCCGCGGTCTCGCTCACGCCGGGATCGTGGAGCCTCGCGGCCGGCACCAGCAAGACCTTCATCGCCGCCGATGGCTCGACGACGGGATACACCTTTTCGCTCAAGACCAACCTCTCAGGAGGCGCGATCACGCCGACCGGCGGCGTCTACACCGCTGGCTCGACCCAAGGTGTCGTCGATGTCATCGAGGTCCGCGACTCGCTGGGCGCCACCGCAACCGCCACCGCAGCGGTCGACCCCGCAGTCACGATCGCACCGGCCTTCCTCGTCACCTACCCGTCCGCCCCCGCGCAGCGCTTTGTCTCCTCGGGTGGAACCGGCACCGGCTACACCTGGAACAAGCTCACCAACTGCTCGGGCTTCACGCTGGATGCGGACGGCACCTACTATCCCGGAGTCGTTGGCAGCTGCGTCGATGTCCTTGGCGTGACCGACTCCGGCGGCAACACCGCCAGAGTGGCCGTGAACGTCGGGGCCAGCGTCGCCATCAGCCCCACGCCGGTCTCTCCGGCGAGCGCACTCGCGATCGTTCCGCGCGACAGCCTGCAGCTTGCCGCCAGCGGCGGCAGCGGCACCTATACCTGGAAGCTGCTGAGCAATCTGTCGGGCGCGACGGTCAGCGGGACCGGCCTCTACACCGCCGGCTCGACGGGCAGCGTGGCCGACATCGTGCAAGTAAAAGACGGCGCCGGGCGCAGTGTGGCCGTCCAGATCGCGGTCGGCCCCGCCATCACCATCTCGCCCGCCGGACCGACCCTGCCCATCTTGGGCACCCAGACCTTCGTCGCGCAGGGCGGCAAGGGCGCGCCGTACACCTGGAAAACCAGCGCCGGCTCGGGCACGCCAACCATCAACGCAAGTGGCGTCTACACCGCCGGACGGACAGGCAACAGCACCGACCAGATCACCGCCAAAGACTCGCTGGGCAACCAAGCGACCATCCAAGTCTACGTGCAGTAGAAGGAGCCCGACCCATGCGCAACCCCACTCGACCTCGACGCTGGCTCTCCCGCATCCAGATTGCGCTCCTCATCGGTAGCGCGGCCTGGGCGGCAGCGTGCGGCAGCACAGACTCCAGCGCCACAAGCTGCGTCGCCGATCCCGCCTCGACCGTGATCTGCGTGACCGAGCCGACGGCCGCCGACAGCCAGCATGCCTATCAGGGCCAGCGCGCGCTGGTCGGCTTTTATCCCAGCGCCGATTGCACACCCGGCACCGAAGTCATGAAGCTGTCCTACGATCTCTCGCAGACCTGCTTCGGCTGGCGACGCTCGACAGGAAACGGCACCCGCGATAACTCAGCGACGCACTTTGCCTGCTACCGCGATCGCGTCTGCTACACGCAGCACACGACCTCGCTCTCCTGTGGCAACGGAGCCACCGACAAAGAAGTCCGCACCGACACCTGCACCAAAGACGACGCCGGCGACATCTGGCTCAAGCTCCTGTCAGGCACCGAGTCGTGCCCGCCTGCCCCCGCGGGCTTCACCTGCCCCCTCAGCCTGCCGCAGCAGGGAACCCCCGGCACCCGCTAGTCGCCCGGTGATGGAAGGCAGGCTCGAAGCGTACTGCAAAGGAACGAAGGAGCTTCAGGCGGGGGGATCAGTCGGCGAGCACTTCCGCCACGGAGCCTGCGGACAGCGCGCGTTCAATCCAGCGCTCGAGCTGTTGGGTGTCTTCGCACGCCTGGATCTGGTGCCGCTGAGCGTCCGTCACGCTCAGGCCGCGCGAAGACAGGATGCGCAAGAGCGCCTTGGCTTCGCCGCGGGCTTCACCTTTGGCTTCACCTTTGGCTTCACCGTCAGCGACGCCGGCGTTGTAGTGATCGCGTTCCCACTGCGTGCGGGGTTTGTAGTTGGCCCAGGGGTTCAGCATCTTGATCATCTCCTGTAGCAGGGTGAGCCGCTCGTCGTCAACGAGGCCCCGCAGCAGCCCATAAAACCAGATCGCAGCGTCGGTTCCGGCGACGGCCTCAGTAGCGCGCAGCGCATGCGCGGCATCGACTTCACCGCCGTGATCGTTGACGTGCAGGACGGCCGATAGCATCGCGAGCGGCAGGTCAGCCCGCGCCGCCTCTTCGGAATCCAGCCGCCCAACCTCATCGGGACCCAGGACCAGCGGCCGGAACGGAGCATGCGGCTGACACGTCGCGATCGGCTGCTGCGCCCACTGCGCGGTCTGCCGATTCGTGGCGATGACCAACAGGTAAGTCTTGAGCAGCCCACGATGCTTGGCATGCAGGGCCGCGGTGTAAAGCGGCCAGCTAGACCGCTTATCGGGATCGTGCTGGCGCTGGATCTCCAGCACCACCGCACCGACGGGATCTTGCCCCTGCCACAGCACCATCGCGCCATCGGCTTCCCATTCCTCGACGGCAATCTGGTTGAAGCGGGCCGGGTACGGCTCAGCGACGGTCGCCGCTGGCATCGGCTCCCCACACAGGTCAAGGAGCTTGGGCAGGAGCCCCGGGTGGCGGTGACAGAGTTCCAGCGGCGCTTCATGTTCGATGGATACGGTCATGACGGGGCGGGAGGAGATAGGCCACGCCCCCGCCTTCGTAAAGGGCAGCCGGCCCATGCCCGTCAGAAAAAATCGACCTCTGTGAATTTTCAGGGGACTTCGATGTCGCGAAAAACAGCCGCAGTGTCGCGGGGGAAGCCAGTAGAGGAAGGGGAAAAAAGGTGCCGGTAGCGCAGCGAATTTAGCGAGGTATTTAGGAGCGATTTACGTTGGATTTAGAAACCCACGAAAATCAGCCGGGTCTCTGGCGGCGGGGCTGCCTCTGACGAGGAAGTGACGCAAGCCCAGTTCTGCTCATCGCTGAACAATTCCTCGACGAGCGTGCAGACATCGCGCACCGAGCGAGACAAGCGATCCTGCGTCGCGACGATCAACGTGTCCGCGTCGGATCATCTGCAGCGCCGCTTGCAAGGCGGGCCGTTCAAGCATGCGACCCGAACACCCTTCGTCCCATTTTATGTCGATGATCTTGATTGCATTCATCTTGCAATACGCGCTTAGTTTATCGCGCTGTGCACCCAAACTCACTCCCTCGGTATCTTGCTCCTGTATACTTATACAGACGTAGCCGATGTCCGTTTTGGCGCCGTCAGTATGTCGATATATACGCATGCCTGGCGTAATATCGAACGCAGGCCAGCGTTAATTGGAATTGGGCGCGAACGCGGGTGCGGCCGGCAGTAGCAGCCGGAAGCGGGCTCCGCCCAGCGGCGATCGGTCTAGCTCGATGCTGCCGCCGTGGCGTTCGACGATGCGGCGCACGATCGAAAGCCCCAGACCACAGCCTGCCTGACCCTGTCGCCGCCCTGCTTCGAGTCGCATGAACGGCTCGAAGATGCGTCCGCGCTGGGCTTCCGGAATCCCTGGACCATCGTCTTCGACATCGATCT
>DAORCZ010000733.1:0-1532 GCA_035345735.1 Pseudomonadota bacterium
CGTGCGCGGTGCCCGTGCACGGTGCTTGACACCTGTGCAGGTACGCTGATAGACGACTGTACAAATAATCAGTACACAGACGAGTTCGCTATGCCCACCGCCCGATCGACCTCTCGAAGTGATGCTCGCAAGTCCGGCTCGAAGTCCCCAGTTTCTGTCGCGGAGCACGATCCACCTCCGCCCCACTTGGCGGGTGGCGGCCCGACCGGCAAGCGGGGGCCGGGCCGCAGTGCGATCTCGGATGCGCTGTCGCACCTGCCACCGACCAGCGAGCCGGAGACGATCAGCATCCGCGGCGCCCGCGAGCACAACCTGCACATCGAGCAGCTAGAGATTCCCAAGAAGCGGCTGGTGGTGATGACTGGCGTGTCGGGCTCGGGCAAGTCCTCGCTGGCCTTCGACACGCTGTACGCCGAGGGACAGCGTCGCTATGTCGAGTCGCTGTCGGCCTATGCGCGGCAGTTCCTGGGGCAGATGGACAAGCCACGCTACGAGTCGCTGCGCGGCCTGTCGCCGACCATCGCGATCGAGCAGAAGAGCGCCTCATCGAACCCGCGCTCGACGGTGGGCACGGTCACTGAGATCTATGATCACCTGCGCGTGCTGTACGCCCGCGTCGGCACGCAGCACTGCCACCTGTGCGGCAAGCGCGTCGCGGCGCAGAGCGCGGCCGAGATCGTCGCGCAGCTTGCTCGGCTGCCGGCCGGAACGCAGGTCATGCTGCTGGCCCCGATGGCGCGCAATCGCAAGGGCACCTTCGCAGAGGTGTTTAGCGCGGCGCGCAAAGTTGGCTACAGCCGGGCCCGCGTAAACGGCGAGATCATCCGCTTGGAAGATGAACCGCCGACGCTGTCGAAGAAGCTCAAGCACAGCATCGACATCGTCACCGACCGCATTACCATCGCGAACGACACCGACACCTTGCGCCGCCTGCACGACTCGGTCGAAGCGACGCTGCGGCTGGGCGAAGGCTCGCTCATCGTGTCGGAGTCCGGGCGCAGCGAAGAGGAAGCGCGCGAGTACATGGTGTCGGAGAAACGAGCCTGCACCGACTGCGGCGTCGCGTTTCCCGAGCTAGAGCCGCCCTCGTTTTCGTTCAACTCGCCGCTTGGCATGTGCCCGGACTGCACCGGCCTGGGCACGCGGCTCGAGATGGATGCCGAAGCGGTCATCCCCGATCAGACCAAGAGCATTCGCGACGGGGCGATCGTGCCGTGGGCCACAACGATGGATCGCGGCGACGGCTGGGGCTTCAAGATCATCCAGGGTCTGGCCGATCAGTACGGCATCGATCTGGACACGCCCTGGGGCAAGCTGCCGCCGCACAAGCAGAAGCTGGTCCTGCATGGCAACGGCGAGGCGCGCGTCGCGGTGCAGTGGGAAGGACGCAACAGTCACGGCTCGATGAACATCCGCTTCGAGGGCGTGCTGAACACGCTGATGCGTCGCTACCAGCAGACGACCAGCGAGTGGATGCGCACCTACTACGAGCAGTTTCTGCGCGAGGCGGCGTGCACGGCCTGCGCCGGAAC
>DAORCZ010000733.1:1632-4627 GCA_035345735.1 Pseudomonadota bacterium
CCGGGGTCAGCGGGGCCGGCAAGTCGTCGCTGATCAACGGCATCCTGCGCCCGGCGCTGATGCGTGCCCTGCACGAGAGCCGCGATCCCGTCGGACAGCACCGCAAGATCGAAGGCATCGATCAGATCGACAAGCTCATCGCCATCGATCAGCAGCCGATCGGCCGCACGCCGCGATCGAATCCTGCGACGTACACCAAGGCCTTCGACTACATCCGCGACCTGTTCGCCAACCTGCCCGAGTCGCGTGCCTACGGCTACAAGCCCGGCCGCTTTTCGTTCAACGTCAAAGGCGGGCGCTGCGAGGCCTGCGAAGGCGATGGCGTCAAGCGCGTCGAGATGCACTTCCTGGCCGACGTCATGGTGCCCTGCGAGGTCTGCCGCGGGCGCCGCTACAACGAAGCGACGCTGCGCGTGAAGTACAAAGACAAGAGCATCGCCGACGTGCTGGATCTGCCGATAGCCGAAGCGCGCGAGCTATTCGCCAATCACAACGGGTTGCGGCAGGTGCTGGATACGCTGCTCGATGTCGGACTCGGCTATCTGGCGCTCGGGCAGCCGGCCCCGACGCTGTCGGGCGGCGAAGCACAGCGCGTCAAGCTATCGCGCGAGCTGTGTCGGCGCGACACCGGACACACGCTGTACCTGCTCGACGAACCCACGACCGGCCTGCACTTCGACGACATCCGCCGCTTGCTGAGCGTGCTGTCGCGCCTGGTCACGGCCGGCAACACGGTGCTGGTCATTGAGCACAACCTCGATGTCATCAAGTGCGCCGACTGGATCATCGACCTCGGCCCCGAGGGTGGCGCGGGTGGCGGCAAGCTCCTCGCCGAGGGCACGCCGGAGCAGGTGGCACGCGTCAGCGCCTCGTACACCGGCCAGTATCTAGCCCCGTATCTGAGCGGCCTGGGCTACACCGCGATCTGAGGCGCTGCGGCGTCCCCGGGACTGCGCGGCGGGGTGAGGCGTGACGGCGCTGGCTTGGCTGGTGTAGCCTGCCGCCGTGCTGCGCTTCGTTCTGATGCTGCGTGACTATCTGCTGGTGGTCCTGACGCTCATCGCCAACGGTCTGCTACGACCGCCGGGGCGACGCGGCAGCGCCCCCACCACCGCCACGCCGAGGGACTAGCGAAATGGTCGCTTGGCGCCTGTGGACCGGCTGGCGCATCGTGCCATCCGCCGTCAAGCTGCGTCTGGGGCTGCAACTTGGCCTCGGTGGCGCGGCGCTGCTGGCGGGGCTGTTCGCCCTGACCCGGTGGTGGCCGACGGCGCAGCCCGGGGTGCTGGTCCCGCCCCTTGGCCTCCTGGCTGGGCTGCTGGGCTATGCCCTGTGGTGCCTGTTGCCCGACCTGCAGCAGGGCATCCCGCCGTCGCTGCGTGGCGACCTGCCCTGCCCGCCTGGCCAGCGCGTACGCCTGAGTTTTGACGACGGCCCGGTCGCGGGGGTGACCGACGCCGTGCTCGACTTGCTGGCGGCGCACGGGCTGCGGGCCTCGTTCTTCCTGCTCAGCCACAAGGCTCGCAACCATCCCGCCCTGGTACGCCGCATCGTCGCTGAGGGGCATGTGCTGGGCTTGCACGGCGAAGATCATCGGCCGGTGCTGTTCCAGTCCACAGCGGCGCTGACCGCAAAGCTCCGACGAGCCCGCGACGATCTTGCGCAACTAGCCGGGCAGCCGATTACGCTGTATCGGCCCAGCCACGGCTTCAAGAATCGCGCCCTGCTGCGCGCTCTGCGCCGGCTGGATCTGCGCCTGGTGTCGTGGGACTTCGGAGTCTGGGATACCGACGCGCCAGCGCCGGCCGTCCTTTTGCAGCGCCTCCGCCTGTGCACCACCCAGCCTCCGGGCGGACCACCGCCGATCGTGCTGCTCCACGACGGACGCGACGATCTGCCCGGCCTTCCCCCCCACCACCGCAGCCTGCTTGCCGCGCTTACAGCCTGGCTGCCCTCAGCGCGCGAGTCCGCGGGCGGCGGCGAGCAGCGGTTGTAGCTCTCGGGCGAGTAAGCCGCGACGGTTCTCGGCGAGCGCGGCTTCCAGCGCCACCACCGCCGCACTCGCGATCTCGCGCTGCGCCTTGGGCGGCCTGGTCGAGCGCGCCTGCAAGAGCAGGATCGCCCCCTTGCTGCCGAGCAGCGAGGCTTGCTTGGGTCGCAGCGCCAGCGCCGCCTGACAGGCCAGCAGAGCCTGATCAAGCTGGGCCGCCACGCGCCGCTTGCTGGCCTGCCCTTGGGGCCCGGCATTCTCCCAGGCCGAGGCATGACGCAGCGCCTCGGCCAACGCCTCCTGCGACTCGGCAGCCTGCGGGGCCCGCTCTACCGCCCGCGCAGCCGCCTGACGAGCCAGGGCGAAGGTCTGCCCCGCCTGCGCCGACATGCCCTGCGACTGCCCCAGCAGCGTCAGGATCTGTGCCTGCGCGGCCAGCAAGCGTGCCTCATCGGGATACTTGCCCAACGCCTCGCTGGCGACCCGCGCGGCGGCAGTCAGCGTCGTGGCGACTGGCTGGCCGGTCAGCAGGGCCTGCATCGATTGCCACATACGAAAACGCAATATCAACAGATAGTCTGGGATCGTTTTCTGATTTCTGGTTTCGGACTGTTCAATGAATTTATTGGCTTCTAAAAACGCCGTCTCGATTGCGCCGTCCTGCAACAGCAGGCTGATATAGCGTGTCACCAGCGCCTCGCCCAGGGCTCCTTCTACCTCGTGTTTGACGATGCTGGCGTCGGGGCCGGCACCGCTCAGCCGGACAGACTGCTCCGCCGACGTCAGCAGCCCCGCCAGCTCAGCCGGGTTGCAGGGGGTCGATCGCAGGCGACGCTCACAGATCAACCCCTGGGCGGCGGTCAGCAAGCGCTGCGCCTCGGCGCTGTCCGGCAGTTCCTCGCTGGCTCTCTTCAGTGTAGGAATGGACTGCGTCATAATATCTGCATAATATTCCGGTATTTTCTCGCTATATTGCAGTTCATGCGATAGATTATAAAATCGCTG
>DAORCZ010000734.1:0-3131 GCA_035345735.1 Pseudomonadota bacterium
CCGTGGCCCACAGCACCGCGACGATCGACATGATGAAGGCGACGCGCGGTGCGCCGTAGGCATCGGCCAGCGCTCCCGCCACCAGGCTCGATAGGCTGATGGCCAAGGTCGCCAAGCCGTAGTCGACGGCGAAGATGCGCCCGCGTAGCTCGTCGGGCACCTCACGTTGCAGGCCGTAGGTCGAGGCCATCCACTCGGCCCCACCGCCCATATGACTGAGCGCGACGAACCCGAGGCTCAGCGCGAACCCGAGCTGCAACGAGAGCGCCATGTAGCCGACGGAGAACACCATGATGCAGGGTGCGATCGCCAGGTTCATACGATCGCCATCACGCAGCAGCGAGCGCAGGACGAAGGGGCCCAGCACCGCGCCCAGCCCACGCGCCATATACAGCGCCGAGATGCCGCCAGCACTCGAGAGTCCGCTCTGCGCCGCGAAGTGTTCACGCCCCAGGACGCCGAGCAAGGCGACGACACCGGCGGCCAAGCAGTACCCCCCCTTGCCCAAGAGCAGTGCGATGACGCGGGGACGGGCGCGGGCATAGGCCAACGCCTCGCGGGTGGCGGCAACAAACGGCTGCTTTGCGCGCGCGATCGTTGCGGCTTCGGCAAAGGGTGTCCGCACACTCGACAGCAAAAGCGCCGAGGCCACGAAGCTCAGGGCATTGATGACGATCGAGGTCTCGCGACCAAACTGCGTCGTCACCAAGCCACCGATCGCACTGCCCGCCGCCATCGTCGTACCCCAGGCCGATCCCAGGAGGGCATTGGCCCGCCCCAAATCTTCCTTGGCCACCAAGTTCGGCACCGCCGCATCCGCCGCCGGGTCGAAATACGCCGAGCCGAGCGAGATCAGCGCCATGCCAAGATAGGCCAGCCACAGTCGATTCGGCGTCGTCGCAAGCAGCGGCAAGAGCGCAGCGAGAGCGCGGCAGACATCGACAAAGATCATCAGCTTGCGGCGATCGACGCGATCGGCCTGCGTCCCGGCCCACGGCGACACCAGAAAGACCGGCAGGTTGAAGG
Organism: Pseudomonadota bacterium; assembly: GCA_035345735.1. Taxonomy (GTDB): domain Bacteria; phylum Myxococcota_A; class Polyangia; order Palsa-1104; family JAEUJZ01; genus JAEUJZ01. The sequence goes on from DAORCZ010000734.1 coordinate 1,027, forward strand.
CGACGACGACCAGCGTCGCCAACGACGCCCGCCCGGTGAGCTCCAGCACCAGATCCAGGAGGGCCACGACCAGGAACCAGTCGCCAATCAGGCTAATGACCACCGCGACAAAAAACCGCCGAAAGTCGCGGTTCTTGCGCAGGAGTCCCAGATAGCTGCCCCCGACGGGAATCGTCGGGTCCGTGGCAGCCTGGGGGGGATGGGGAGGATCCGTCGACACCGGCCGGCTACGCTATCACACAACGACGACGATCGGGAGCACGCGACCGGCGACAAAACCGGGTACAAAGAGTGCATGAATCGCACGTCTCCGCTCTCCCCTTCTGCGCCTCCGGCGGGCAGGCCTCGCATCCTCAGCAGCGGTCGCTGTGTGCCGGCCCAGCGGCTCGACAACGCGGATGTCGAAGCGCGACTCGGCGAACCGGTCCACGACTGGTTGGTTAAGAACGTCGGTATTCAGGCCCGCCACATCATGGCCGACGATCAAGTGACTTCCGATCTGGTGACTATCGCAGCCCGCCAAGCGCTAGAGCGGGCGGGTCTCCCGCCGGAAGCCCTGGATCTGATCATCCTCGCGACCGACACACCGGACTATATGTCGCCCGGGACCTCGTCGGTGGTACAGGCCAAGCTCGGCGCCACGCGGGCCGGCACCTTCGATGTCAACTGTGCCTGCGCAGGCTGGGTCACGGCCCTAAACACTGCCGCGCACACGATGAATAGCGACAGCGACTATCGCTATGTCCTGGTGGCCGGCGGCTATGGCATGAGCCGCTTCCTGGACTGGAAAGACAAGCACACCGCGACGCTATTTGCCGACGGTGCGGGAGCCGTCATCCTGGGTCGCGCCGAGCCAGAAAGCAGTCCAGCCGGCCCGGGGTTTCTAGCCGGTAAGCTGCTGGCCCACGGGCAGTATCACGACGCACTGGGCATCTATGGGGGCGGCACCTCGCGCCCCAGCACCGCCGAGAATGTCGAAAAATACGGCCAACCCTACGTGCGCTTCGTCAAGAAGTTCCCCCGCACCTTCAACACCGATCACTGGCCGCCTCTTATCGATCAGACGCTGGCCAAGGCCGGCCTGGGACGCGGCGATGTCGATCTGTACGTCTTCACTCAGCTCAACCTGCGCACCGTCGAGGCGATGATGGGAATCCTGGGGCAGCCGATGGAGAAGACCCACTGCATCATGGACAAGTGGGGCTACACCGGATCGGCCTGCATTCCCATGGCGCTCGACGACGCGCTGCAGTCGCGCGGGCTACCGCAGGCCGGTCAGACGGTCATGTTCTGTGCCAGCGGTGGCGGACTTGCGATGGCGACTTCGCTGTGGCGATGGGGCTAAACGGGAAGGCTGCGAGAAGAGAGTGATTCGGGAGGGAGCGCGCGGAGGCGAGCGCGGGAGCCGCGGGCGGCTTAGTGCAGGATCAGGCCGAACTGGCCGACCACCCACAGATCACCGGGGCGGCTGCTCCAGATGCCGTGCAGGCCCTGCTTGGTCTTGCTGAGGATCTTGCTCCACACCGTGCCGTTCCAGTGCAGGATGACGCCGCCCGAGCCGACGGCCCAGACGTCGAAGCGACCGTTACCGAACATGGCGTTGAGGTCTTCGGTCGTGCCGCTCTGCACCGGCACCCAGGTGCGGCCGTTCCAGTTGAGCAGCATGCCCTGCTTGCCCGAAGCCCAGATGTCCGTCGGGCTGGAGCCATAGATCGCGAAGATCGGCTTGGTAACCGTGGCATCCGTCTGCACTCGCAGCCAAGCGCGGCCATCCCAGTGCAGGATGATGCCCTGATCACCGGCGGCCCAGACGTCGTTCTTATCGACACCGAACACCGACGTCAGGTTGATGCTGACGGCGTTCGGCAGCGGCGACCACGCGCTGCCGTCGTAGTGCAGGATGGTGCCGCGATCACCGACCGCCCACATGTCCTGCGGCGCCAGGGCGTAGATCGCGTTCAAGCTGAAGGCGGTGCCGCTCTGTACGGTGGCCCAGGCCTGACCGTCCCACTTGAGGATGGTGCCCTTGTCGCCAACGGCCCAGGCGCTGCCGAAGCCGCTGCCGCCGATGCCGTGCAGATCGTTGGTGCTGCCGCTGGGGGACA
>DAORCZ010000734.1:3231-4625 GCA_035345735.1 Pseudomonadota bacterium
GCTTCGGCCCACGCCGTGCCGTTGTAGTGCAGAATGGTGCCGCTGTCGCCGGCCACCCAGATGTCGCGCGGACCGCTGCCCCAGATGCTGTTGAGCCACGGCGCACGCGGGATGCCGACCGGCCGCCACTCTTTGCCATCCCAGTGCACCACCGTGCCCTCGGGACCGGGACGACCACCGACCGCCCACACATCGTCAGCGGCGCTGCCCCACAGATAGTTCAGGCGCGTCTCGGCGCGGTAGTGCGGCTGCCACTTGGCGCCGTCGTAGTGCAGGATGAAGCCCTCGCTGGCATCGCTGCCGCCGACGGCCCAGATGTCCTTGGGCGAGCTGCCCCAGATGCCGCGAAGCTCGGTCTCGGTGCCGCTCGGAACCGGGCTCCAGTCGTTGCCGTTCCAGTGCAGGATGACGCCCGATTCACCGACGGTCCAGACGTCGCTCTTGCTGGTGCCCCAGATGTCCTTGAGCGGCTGGCTGCTGCCGCTTGGCACTTCGGCCCAGGCGGCGCCGTTCCAGCGCAGGATGATGCCCGACTTGCCGACTGCCCAGACGTCATCGGGACCACTGCCCCACAGCGCGTTGAGGTAGTACTCCTTGCTGATGTTGGCGCCCGCGTCTTTCCACTGCACGCCCTGCCAGCGCAGGAGCGTCCCGCTCTTGCCGACGGCCCACAGGTTGTTGACGCCCGCGCCCCACACGTCTTGCAGGTTCTGCGTCGTGCTGCTGGGCATCTCGGCCCAGACCATGCCGCCCTCTTCAAACTTCTGCTGTGGCGGCGTCACCGGCTTGGCCGGCTTGGAAGCGATCTTCCAGCCCAGGGCCGAAAGCGCGATCAAGCAGGCGCCGATCACACCGATCAGCGCGCGGCGCTGCCACTGCGCGTTGGGGCTGGGCTTCGATGCGTCGGTGGCCGACTGATCGCCAGGGTTGGTGGGGCCGATGCTCTGTCGCAGGCCCGAATTCGGCGGCAGGCTGGTGCGCAGCGGGGCTTGTGCGATCGCGCCCACCGCGGAGATGCCCGAGAGCTGCAGCGGCCCGACTTGCGACGTCGACACGCCCTGCCCACCAATGCCCGAGACCCGCAGATTCGACGGCGGCCCCGAAGACGCCGGGATGCCTCCCGAGCGGATCGACGAGATATCCGAGACCCCAGAGTTGCCGGTGGCCACGCGCATACCGCTCAGGCTGTTCTCGATACCCAGCCCCAGGATGCGACGAAGCTCGCGCACCACCTGGATCATCGGCGGGCGATCAGCGGGCAGCTTGGCCAGCATGCTGTTGATCAGGAAGGCCAGCTCTTCCGGCACCTGATTATTGAGCTCGGTGACCAGCCGCGGCGTCGCCAGGATGTGCAGCGCCATCACCTCGCTTGACGAGTTGGCGATGAACGGCGG
>DAORCZ010000735.1:0-4623 GCA_035345735.1 Pseudomonadota bacterium
ATGCGGCGGTTCCGCCGGCGGTCGAGATCGATGCGCTTCGCCCCGATTCGCTCTCGGAGCTGGGGCAGGTGCCGATCCACGAGTACTTGCACGAGGACACGCCCCCGACCTGGCCCTATGCCTGCCCTGCGGTTGAGGTCGCGCTGCCGGTTCCTCGCGGCTTGGCAATCTGGGAACGGCTGGCGCAGCACCTGCAAGAGCATGGCCTGGTGCCTTTTCTCGAACACGGCATCGCGGTCATGCTGGTGCCGCGACAAACCGCCGTTCTCGCGCCTTTGCCCGATGCCGACTTCAGTTTTCTGGTCGCCATTCGTCCGCGCATCCCGCCACAGGAAGTACAGCGCTACCTGCCGAGTCTGCGGGAGCTGGCTGCCCTGGCGATCCAGGAAGGCGGCTGCCTGTACCTGATGTCGGTTGAGCCGGGACGCGAGGTGCTGCGTCAGCAGTACGGCGAGCGCTGGGGGCGCTGGTGTGCCGTGAAAGACGAGGTTGATCCGTTGGGGCTGTGCTGTCCTGGCCTCTTGCGCCCGTTGGCTGGGTCAGAGTGCTCCCCCCTTGCGACGGATCGCTGAAGCCGACCAGTGGAGGTGCCCATCCCATGGCCGAGACACGCTCACGACGACGCGCCTTCTACGACTGGACACGCTTTGCGGAGCTAGCCGAAGTCCGCGCCCACTACCGGACGATCGCCGAGGAAGCTCGCGGCGTCTTGGCCGAGCTTGGCCCCACCGTTAGCAGCAAGCTGGGGTCCACGTATGCGCTGCCTCTGGTCGGTGAGCCTGAGGAACGGCATCCGGTTGCCGACCTGGTCTTTGCGCGCGCTCGCCAGCTGTCACCTACCACCAGCCGTCTGCTGACGTCGGTGCCCTATGTCGTCGCGTTCGCATTTTCCTACCTGCCGGTGGGCGCCAGCATTCCGCTGCATGAGCACTGGAACCCCTTCCTGGTGGCAGCGCTGTGCCTGCAAGGCGGGGGCGCCAGCCACATCCTGGTCGGCGGCGAGCGGCGAGACTTCAGCGATGGTGAATTCGTCGTGTTCGACTATTCGCTGCCGCATGAGGCGCACAACCAGGGTGACATCGATCGCATCGTGCTTTTGGTCACCATCAACCCGCGCCTGGCCCCCAAGGCTGCACCAAGCCCGTCGAGCACGGCCTGAAAGCAGGTGGCGGCGGTGGGCCGTGACGTCAGTCCGCGAGGTGATCGAGGTAGCCCACGCTCTGTGTCTTGGGCGCATCGAGCATCTGGGCAAAGCGACGCGCACTATCACAGAGGGCATGCAGCGCGCGCCGAAGCTGGCTCGGTCGCAGACCCCGCAAGGGTAGGTTGTGATCGACACACAGATAGTCGCCGACCAAGCACAGAGCCCCCACCGGCTGCAGGGTGTCGGTGAGGGTCTTGGTCCAGGCCGGGTTTGCTGGCGCCGTTCGCACGCCCATCAACAGCCACGAACTACCGCTGCCGCGATGCGTATGCCGAAAGAAGATGTTGAAGATCTCCGCTTGGTACTCGTAGCGAAAGCGAACATTGTCGCCATTGAAGATCTCGTAGTGCGGACTAAGAGTCAGCGCATGTTCGAGAAGCTCTCGCCAGGATGCGAACACCTCATCGGCACGCGTCGCGGTGCTGCTTGCCGCCTGGTCAGCAGATGGCGGCGACGGTTGCGGCGAATCGGGACCTTGGTTGCTCATTCGTAGCCTCCGCCCATCTCTGAGGTCTGCGTTTCGCGGATCTGAGCGCGGGCGCGCGGTGCCTCTGCGGCCATGAAGTCAGCCACTTCTTCGAGGTTTTCCCGCAGCAGACCATCGACCGGCAGCGTCTGAAAGAGGAGTGCCTGTCCCGCCGACAGGGCCAGCTGAGCGATGGGTAGCTCAAAGTTGTAGACCAAGAGGGCGCTGGGCTTCAGCTCACCCTGTGGGCAGAGCGGAATCGCCAGCTCCAGCCAGTCGTAGCCATCGTGCTGAATCGTGCGGATACGAAGCTGTGGATACTTGCTCTGAAGCTCCTCGATCCACGTATGCAGAGAGTTCATCGTCGTCAGTATATCAAAGCCACGTCGTCGTTGGCCGATCCCCGAGTCAGTGATCGCAGGATCGCGCCCCAAGCCCGCGCGGCTTCATCTCCCGCGGCCTGCACCGACATGCAGCCCACCTGCAAGCGCGCCGCATCCACCTCGGCTTGCCAGTGAGTCAACGACTCGGCTCCGGCGGCACCGGCCTGCTCGATGCGCGCCACGGCGGCCAGCATGTCGCCTGGCGCATGCCGCCCCGCGGGGGCCAGGCCGTCGAGTGTCCCCCCGTCGTAGGTGACGGTGATGCAGCCGCACAGGGCCGCCTCGCGGGGCAGCAGGCCGTAGCCTTCTTCCGTGCTGAGAAACACAAAGAGCAGCGACTCCTGCAGCGCGGCGATGGTCTGCGCTTCGCTTAGCTCGGCGATTCGCAGCCAAGTGAAGTCAGCGAGTTGATTTCTGCCCTGCCGCGCGCGGGCCGCCAAAATCTGACGCAGGCAGGCCAGCCCCGACGGGTTCTTGGGGGCCCAGGCGATCTGTCGACGTTTGTCACGCAGGGGGCGCGCCGCGAAGCGATCCAGATCCAGTCCCGGCCGCGTGACATGTACCGGTGTACCTGGGTAGGCATGCCGCAAGACTTGGGCGTTGTGTTCTGAAACGGCCAGCACCGCCACGACATCGGCGCGCTCGTAAGGCGATGGGGCATCCGTATCAAGCCCGAGCGCACGAAAGCCGCTGTGGATCCCTTTGTTGAAGATGACTTTGCGCCCCGGCAGCGCGTGGATTCGGGGGCCCAGATCCTCGGGCAGTACCAGCAGATCGAGCGTGGGATCGTACAGTCGCGATAGCTCGGCCGGTCCAATGATCCGCGTCGCATGCTCGAACCAGTCCAGCCGGAAGTCTTCGCGTCCGTGCGCCACGAAGGCCTGAAAGCCTCGCTGGTTCAGCGCGTCGACCTGGGCATAGGTGTGCTTCTGGCCACCAGCGGGACGCTGGTGATCGTAGGCATGGAAGAACAAGCGCGGCTCGCGCCGCAAGATCGCGCTCACCGGCCTTCGCTCTTCGCGCTGGCATGGCTTGCGCTCGGCGGCCGCCGCCAGAATCGCTCGCAGAACCGATTGGGCGATCCGCTGCGCATCGACGCTAACTGCGACAGCAGCAGGGCCGCGCGCTCCGCTGATCCAAAGCTGCCGATGATCTGACTGCGATAGCAGCAGGCTGCCGTGATGCGCTGAGGCATGTATGGCGTGACCTCAACGCTGCGGGACTCCCAGTCGCGGCCGAGGGTCCGCAGCCGCTGGTCGAGTAGGTCTGAGCGCAGCGTATAGGGCAGCTCTTCGTAGTACGCGGCTTGTGCGCCATGGCTTTCAAGCTGCTGCACGGCTGCGAACACCAATCGGTGATCGATATGGGCGCCAACCGCGAGCGGCGCAACCAGGCGTGGCCGGCCGCTGTGCTGCCACAGATCCAAAAGTCGCGCCGCGAGCTGCCCAGGCAGCAGGCTGTCCGGGGGCGTCTCCCCCTCCCAGATATCGCTCCAGCGCTCGATCTCTGGGCGAAAGACCGCGTCGGCATACTCCAGGTGCAGCCACCCACTGCCGAGCACCGCCATCGCCGCCAGATCTTCGCTGCGCCGCTGCTGCCATAGCGCATGCAGCGCAGCGTGCGTGACGTCCGCGTGACGTAGCAGCGAGCGATGCAGGGGCCGCAGTGGCAGATCGCTTACCGGGGGCCCAGCGAACACGGTGACGACCTGCGCTCGCAGCCCGTGTGCGATGTCATGGCACAGCGAGCCAGCGCAGGAAAACGCCACATCGTCGAAGTGCGGCGAGAGATACAGCACGTCGACGCGGTCCAGATCCGGCACGGGTTGAGTGTATCACCTCACCACGTCGCCAGGCGTCGCCTTGCGCCGCCTTCGTCGGCTACTTGCACTGGTCGGCAGCGGCCTGTGTCTCGGCGTCGAGCACACAGTCCGCGTAGGCCGCGTGATCGGCAGTCGGCTGTGTCTGCATCCGCGCCTGGAGCATGCCGTGGCAGCGCTGCTGACGATCGTTGGGCGTGCCTTTGTCCGCGCGCGCCCGACGGATTTTGGCCTGGGTGCAGAGCACCCCGTGATCGGCTTGGCGATTACAAGCCACTAGGGGAGAGAGCAAACTCATGAAGCACAGGAGGGAGGCAAGTGAACGATGCATAGCTCAAGCCTCAGATGGCGGCGCCAAGGGGTCAAGTATGTCGATGGCGGGCGACGTTTGTCGCCGCTCGATGAGGGCCAAGTCGTCTCCATCGTTCGCCGGGGAGTTGAGTTGCGGAGGGCCAACGGCCGGACTCGTCTGCCCGCCTTTCGCAGAGTGGCTGGCTTTGTCCGACTCGCGCCTACCCCCGTTCTTTTGCGGCATCCGCACAGGTGGTCTTGCCCCACGTGCGGTGACATCTCCGATGTCATGTAGCTGCGGGCACCGCGAAGCAAGGGAGCCAGCAAGGTGAAGGCTGGCCATTTTCCGCAGTCCCTCGACGGGCTCGGAAAAAGCGAAGCCGCCCCTCGACGGGACCGTCGGCCCGCGGTGAATGATCGTCTTGGCGTGGGCCGCGGCAATGGCTGAAGCCACCTGTCG
>DAORCZ010000736.1:0-4618 GCA_035345735.1 Pseudomonadota bacterium
TGGCGTTTGTCGCTCCGCCGGCGGGCTATTACGAGTTCACCTGCACCTGCAGCACCGCCAGCCACGGCAGCCCACTGCGCGGCAAGCTGGTCGTGCAGTAGCCGCCGCTTGGCTGCCCCAAGCGCCTAGCGCGGACATAGCTCAGCGACGCCGGGCCACTCGGGCTGGGGACGCAGGACGGCGCAGGCCATCTGCACCAGGGCCGCGATCCCTTCGGGATAGATCTTGGCGCTGTGATCGTTGGGATGAGTGACCAGGATGCGCTGCCCATCAGGAGAAAACTGCGCCCCCTCGGCGACGCCGGTCCGCAGGATCGAAAGCGGCGTGCCACTCTCGGCGTCCCAGATGCGAACCGTCTGATCGCTGCCCCCCGTCACCACCTTGCGCCCGTCGGGCGAAAACCCGGCGGTGCCCGTCGCATCCAGGTGACCGACTAGCTCGAAGAGCTCGCGGCCGCTTTCGGCTTCTAGAATGCGGGTCCGCTGGCCGGCTACGACCAGGCGCGTCCCGTCGGGAGAAAAGGCTGCTCCGGCGCCTCGGCCAGAGCCCTCGGGAAGCGAGTACAGCACCTGTCCCCGCGCCACATCCCAGACCCGCACCGCGCCGCTGACTTCGCTGACCGCCATGCGACCACCGCGTGACGAAAACGCAAGCTGAGCCAGCGCCGTCGGCTGCGGCGGAGACGTCCACACCGGCTGCCCAGCGCGGAAGTCCCACAGGCGCAGCGTGCCATCGCTGCTGGTGCTGCCGAGGAGCCGCCGATCGGGCGCAAACGACAGCGCGGTGATGCCCCCGCCGTGCCCCGATAGCTCGACGACCACCCGTCGCTGCTTCCAGTCCCAGATGCGCACCGTGCGATCGAGGTAGCCGCCGCCGGTCGCCAGGTACTCGCCATCGGCCGAAAACGCGACCGCTTGCACGCTATCGGGCAGGGTGACGCTGGCCAGCTCTTCGCCGCTGTCCGCCGCCCACACCTTGGCGCTGCGATCCGCGCTGGCGGTGGCGATGTAGCGACCATCGGGCGAATAGGTGGCGTGCAGCACCATGTCGCGATGCCCGCCCAGGCGCAGCAGGTGCTGTCCACCGCCGAGCGTAAAGATGCGCGCCGTCCCGTCGCGGCTGGCGGTGACGACGCGCTCACCATCGGGGGAAAACTCGCCGCTCAGCACCGCTTCGGTATGTCCGCTCAAGACATCCAGTGGCTGGCCGCTCTCGACATTCCACAGGCGGGCCGTCTTGTCAGCGCTGGTGGTCAAAAGCCGGCTGGCATCGGCGGACAGCTGACCCGATAGGATCTGCCCAGCATGTCCGGCGTGCCGGGCGCGCAGCGCAAAATCAGCACCGGAAAACAGCCGCAGGGACGCGCCGGCGGCGCTGGTGATCAGCGTGCGGCAATCCGGAGACAGCAACAGCCCAAACGACTGCGGGTCCTGCGCGCCCCGGATCGTCACCAGCAGGCGCCGCGTCGCGGCATCCCAGATCCAGACGTCGTAGGCGTTGCTGCCGATGATCTTTGTGCCATCGCGCGAATAGGAGGCGCGCAGCCAGGCCGGCGGCATCACTGGTTCGGGCGTGGTCAGGGTGGCGATGCGGCTGCCACTTTCGGTGTCCCACAGCGTGATCGTGTGCTCTTGATCGCCGGTCAGCAGCGTGCGCCCGTCGGGGCTAAACACCGACGCCGACCGCGGCTCTAGCGCCCCGGGAAACAGCGCGATCTGTCGGCCGTTTTCGATCTGCCACAGCGCCGTGGCTTCCTGGTCGTTGCCGCGCAGAAGCCGTGTCGCGGCCAGACGGCCGTCGGCGGAAAAGTGCAGCACGCCCAGGCTGCCCTCGTGGCTGAGCACGCGCACCACCGCCCCCGTCTGGCGCTGCAAAAGATGGGTGCGGCCGGCGTGGTGATTGACGGCCAGCAGTCGCCCATCCGGCGAGAACGTGCCCCACTCGCCAGCCCCCTCGGCCTGCCACAGCAGCGTGCCGTCCGCCACCTGCCACAGCCGCGCGCTCTCGTCATCGCTGGTGGTTAGCACCTGCCCGCCGTCGGGGGAAAAGCGCGCCGTCTTCACCGGTAGACGATGCCCACGCAGTGGCAGCGAGCGCCGTCCGACATCGACCGCCGCGCTCAGCGCCTCCAGCGCCGCTGGGGGTGGAGGCTCGCCGCGCCGTTGGCTGCCGACCACGACCTGCAGGCTCTCCCGCAGCGCGGCCACTTCGCGACCCGGAAGCTGCGCCAGGCTGAGGGCCTGCGATGCGCGCTGCAGGCGCTCGGCGATCTCTTTGCGGCGCCGCTCTCCCGTCGCTAGGCGGGCGTTCTGTTCTTTGAGGAACCACAGATAGCCACTGGCCGCGCTGAGGGCCACGAAGTTGCCCAGAAGGATCCACACCGCCAGGCGTCCGCGTCGCTGCCGGCTGACGTGACGGCGCGTGCGCTGCAAGAATTCGCTCTCGCGCTGCGACAGCGTCGCGCGATCCAGGCCGCTGCTGTCGACCTCTTGCAGTTGCCGCTCGTTCCACAGCGCATCGCGCGTCTTGCCCAGGCGCTGCCACTCCGACGCGGCGGCGGTCAGGCGTTCGTGCACGGCGCGCTGCTCGGCGGCGTTGCTCAGCCACTCGCGCAGGCGCTGCCAGCCGCTGACCAGGGCCTCGTGCGCGATCTCGTAGACCGGCGCGCCCTCGATCTCGCGGACCAGGAGCAGGCGCTCGCTCACCAGGGTCTCAAGGACGCTGGCTTCGGTCGCACTGCCGCTGCAGATCTCGTCGGCGCGCCGACGCAGGCGCAGGCCCGCGCTGCTCACCAGCTTGGTCAGCAGGTGACGCGCCGCCACCCGGCCAGCTGGCAGCAAACGATCGATCACGCGATCGGCGTGTCGCGACAGCGCTCCCGCCACGCCGCCCAAGGTGCGCAGCGCCTCGGCGGTGATGCACTGGGTGCGACGATCGCGGGCCTGCCACAGCTCGGCCAGCGCAAACTGCAGAAGCGGCAGGCCGCCTTCGGTGCGCAGCGTCGTCTCGACGAGCTCGGTGATCAGCGCCTGCGATTCGAACCCCACGCCGCCGACCTCGGCCGGACCGACGATCGCCGCCTGCAGCCCGTCGCGATCGAGCGAGCGCAGGATGTAAAGCGGGCGCTGTAGCTCGGGCCCCAGCCCGGGTAGCTCGGCCAAGCGGGTCAGAAAATCGCCGCGTGCCGTGCACAGCGTCCGCACCCCCGGCCCGCGCACCAGCAGGTGTCCCAGCACCTCGGCAAACGCTGCCGCCTGCTCGGGCTCGCTCTGGGTGATTAGCTCCTCCAGCTGATCGACGAACAACAGCAGCCCCTCGCGTTGACGCTGCCCCTTTTGGATGCGGCGCACGAAGTCGGCGGGCTGTGTCGTCAGCTCTTGCAGGAGTGTGCTGCTCGGGCAGCCCAGAAGCGGCGCCATCTCCTCGGCCAGTGTCGACAGCGGGCGCTTGCCGGGGAACATCGTCACGGTGCGAAAGCTGCGGCCATCGCCGAGCTCGCCCGCTCGCACCCGTGACAGCAGGCCGGCCCGACACAGCGACGACTTGCCGACCCCCGAATCACCGGCCACCAGGATCAGCGCTTCGCCCCGCAGGCGCTCCAGCAAGATGCGGATGTCCTGCGCCCGGCCGAAGAACAGCGCGCCGTCGTCGGCTTCGAAGGGATACAGGCCGCGATAGGGATTGCCACCTGGCCCCCCCGGGGGCGTCGCCTTGGCCCCGTCCGCGCTGGGGATGCGCAGCAGGGCCTGATACAGCTCATCGACGCTGGCAAAGCGCTCGCGCGGGGTTCGGCGCAGACAGCGGTCGATGGCGGCGGCGAAGCGGGCATCCACCGTCGGAGCCACGCTGGCAAGCGGCGGCGCATCGGTATGTGTCACGGTATAGCCCAGCGCCATCAGATCTTCTACATAGTGAGGCGGGCGCGCCGCGCACAGCTCGTACAGCACCACGCCCAGCGAATAGATGTCCGAGCGCTCGGTCGCTGGCTCGCTGCTCCACACCTCGGGGGCCATGTAGATCGGCGTGCCGAGCAGCGCCCCCGTCTGCGTCAGCAGCGCCGCATCCGAGACCTTGGGCTGGACCCGCGGATCGGTCGCCTCCAGCCCGCTGATCTGTCCCGGCCGCAGCGTCGTCGCCACGCCGATAAACGAAGTCCGCACCGTCGGCGGCAGCACCGCATCGACGAGCTTAGCCAGCCCAAAGTCGAGGAGCTTCACGCTCCCCTCTTCCGTCTGGATGGCATTCGCGCGCTTGATGTCGCGATGCAGGACGCCGCGGCGGTGGGCGGCTGAGAGGCCGCGACATAGGTCGAGGGCGATGGCCAGCGCTCGTGACGGGGGTAGCGGCAGGCGCAGGCGGTCCAGGCTCTGCCCGCGGACGAACTCGGAGACGAGGTAGGGGTGGCCGTGCACCTCGCCGATGCGATAGATGCCGACGACGTTGGCGTGCGACAGGCGGGCGATGGCGCGAGCTTCGACCAGTAGGCGCTCGCGGGCATCGGCGTTGCCTTGCAGGCCGTCGAGAAACTTGATGGCCACCGAGCGATCGAGCAGCGTGTCGTGGGCCAGAAAGACCCGCCCCATCGCGCCGCGGCCCAGCGGCTCGACGAGCCGGTATT
>DAORCZ010000737.1:0-4609 GCA_035345735.1 Pseudomonadota bacterium
ATCCGCAGTGGATCTTTGGGAGCGGTTGGACCCGGTGCTGCTCCCGGCTTGCAAGCCCCGCCGCGCGCGGTGGCGGTGCCGCAGCCGACCCCGAGCGTGCCGCCGCCTGCGCCTCCCCCGAATGGCATGGCTCCGCCGAGCTTCGTCCTGCCCAGTGCCCCAACCGCCGCTCCGCCCTCCGGCGACTCCGCTCGCCCAGGCGAGCCCGTGCAGGATCCGCCGGCCAACTATCCCCGCAATCAGCGCGGCTTCTAGTCCGCAGTCCCCCGACACATCACGGCCGCTTCGAGCAGAGGCGCTGACTAATGCGTGCTGGCCAATCCCAGCGGAGCCAGTTCGATTGAGCTGCGATGCAGATCGATCTCGCGCTTGAGCAGCGGATTCCGCTCGATGGCTTGCGCGAAGAAGCCGAGCGCCTGCCGCTCTAGCTGTCGCCGCATGGGAAGGGCAGGGCGGCCCTGCGATCGCAGCAGGTACAGTTCACCCTTCATGGCCAGGGCGGTGGCCAGACCCGGGTTTAGCGAGAGGGCGTGATCGAGAGCCGCCAGTCCCTCGGTGATCTCACGATCGGCGGGTCGCTGGTTGCCTAGCTGCCACTTCGCGGTGGCCAGGGCCAGGGTCCCCAGACCGACATACACCGCCGGACTCTGGGCGCTGAGCGCACGCGCCCGATGGGCTGCTGCGTGGGCCTGCGCCAACAGGGTCCCTGCCGTCGGATTTCCTTGCGCTGACAGCATCAGGATGCGCAGCTCAACCAAGTAGCTGTCGGGCTGGTTCGGGCTGACCTCGATGCTCCGCTTGATGGCCGACAGCGCATCCTGCAGCAGCGCCCGCGCATCCTGCCCCTGCTGCCGGCGGTCGGTCGCCAGGAACCACAGGATCTGGGCGCGTAGGCGATGCGTCTCGGCGTCATCTGAGTTGGCTCGCGTCGCCTGCTCGATGTGCGACAAGGCGCGCTCCAGCGACTCGCGAGGGCTGCGGCCCGAGGCCGACTCAAACTCGGCGCGCAGCGCGTAGATCGAAGCTAGGTTGCGATAGGTCTGATAGTAGTTGGGATTGACCTGCAGGGATCGATTGCTCGTCTCCAGCGCTTTTTCGATCCATGCTTCGGGCGACCGACCGCGCTCCAACTCGTAGCGGGCCAGGAGCTCGTACGCATCGACGAGGTTGCTATAGGCGACGTAGTAGTCCGGCTCGGCATCCAGCGCTCGCTCCAGCTTCTTGATGCCGGCGGAGAGCTCATCCCGGTACTCGCCACCGCGCATCGCCAACCACTCGGCCCGCGTGATGTGTAAGACCGCGAAGTCGTTCCAGGCCCACGAGAACATCGGGTTGACTTCGACCGACTTTTGAAACGCGGCACTGGCGCGCTCTTCCGACGCGCGGCTGTCTTGGGCTGCCGTGTGTTCAGCCCGCGCGATCAGCAGATATGCATTGCCAACCTGCGCGTACGGGAAGGCGTTCTTGGGGTTCAGCCGCACCGCCTGATCGGCCGCCGAGATGGCTTGTTGAGCAGCGGCGCGCGGATCTTCGCCGTGAGAGGATTGAAACTCGGCCCAGCGGATATAGGCCCAGACCTTCTTGCGCATGGCGCTGGCATTTTCAGGATCGGCGGCCATGGCGCGATCGCAGGCGGCGAGAGCCCGATCGAGCGCGTCCTTGGGCGAGCGACCTTGGGTCTTGTCGACCTCCATCACCTGCACCCAAGCATCGGCCTCGGCGCCGTGCGTGGCCGAGTCACTGCGCGCCATCTCGCCGGCGGTGTGATAGAGCGCGGCGGCTCGGTGATAGTCGGCGCGGGCTTCGTCGTAGAGACCGCGCTTCTGCTTGGCAAAGCCGTAGGCGTAGTAGACATCGCCTTGCAGCTTCTTGGGCTCGTACAGCCAAGGCTCGGTGGCGATGGCCTCTTCGGCTTTGTGCAGCGCCTCTTCATAGCGCTGGCCATAGTAGGCAAGCAGGGCTTCCGCAAAGGCCTTCGACTCGCCGCCGAGGCCGCTCGGTTTTCGCAGGTGGGTCTGGGCGGGCCCCAGATAGCGCTTGTCGATCTTCTCTTTCTCGACCAGAAAACGCTGTCCACTGCGGCGCTGCAGGTCTTTGAAGTGGGCGTTGTAGATCTCGCCCAGCGTTCGTCCAAGCGCGTACTCGACCTCGGCGTTGCGCAGGCCGCTGCGGTGCGCAGCCTCTAAGTGTTCTAGCGCCGCTTCGTACTCCTTCAGCGCGAAGTGGCCGCGTCCAAGCGCGTAATGCGCCATCGCGGCTGCCTCACCATCCAGCCGGCTCAGACCATCCTGGATGCTGCGCATGCGATCGCGGATCACGCGCTTTTCCGTTCGCGTGTCGTGTAGCGGTAGGGCGTAGGCGTAGCGCAGGAACATCTCGATCTCGATGCGTTGTCCGAAGCTCTGCGACATACGCGCTTGGCGCCCGACTTCCATTCGCCCATGGGCCCAGATCCCCGCCGAGACCCCGATGCCCAGAAGACCGATCGTCACCAGGGCGAGCGCAAACCGATGCTTGCGCACTGCACCGCGCAGTCGGTATCGCCAGGCCACCTGACGCGCACTGATCGGCTCACCCGCCAGATGTCGCCCCAGATCCTCGGCCAGCGATTGTGCCGACTCGTAGCGATGCTGCATCTCCTTGTGCAGACACTTGAGCGTGATCAGCTCAAGGTCAGCCGGCACCGAGGGATTGCGACGCCGCAGCGGCACCGGCTCCTTGTGCATGACCGCCCACAGGATGCCCACCATCGTTGCCCCGTCGAAGGGCGGCTCGCCGACCAGCAGCTCATAAAACATCGCGCCCAGGCTATAGACGTCGGTGCGACGGTCGAGACGACTGACTTCGCCGGAGGCCTGCTCAGGTGCCATGTAGACCGGCGTGCCCATGACTGATCCGCTCTGCGTCAGGCGGTCGCTGGCATTGGCATCGCTGGCCAATCCAAAGTCCATGAGCACGGCTTTCCAGCCCCCATCGTCGCGTCGCGACACCATGACGTTGCCGGGCTTGATGTCGCCGCCCCAAATTCCGTCGCAGTCACGCGGACTTGCGTGGGGCTAGGACAGGGCGCGGACAAACTGGATCGGCGGAATGTGGGAGAGGGGAGGAGCTATGCCTGTAGGTGTTTTCGCAACGCGGCGAGTTCATCGGGGGTCAGCGCGGCGAGGAGCTGATCGAGGCGGGGCGAGAACACTTCGGTGGCGACCGGCGCGAGCGACTGGCTGGCTTTCTCGAGGCGAGCGTTGGCGACGCTGTCGGGGGTGGCGTAGTGCTTGGCGGTGATCTCGAAGCTCGTGTGACCTAGCGCGCGGGCGACGGCTTCGCCCGACTCTCCCTCTTCGATTGCGAGCGTGGCGTGGAGGCCGCGTAAGCTGTGCGGGCAGACGCGTGGGACGTTGGCGGCATCACAGAGCTCGTGGACCTTGCGCCACCAGTACTGGCGCGGGCGCGGCTTTTGTCCATTCGCAGAGAACAGTAGATCGCTCGCGGCCTTGCCGACGATCAAGCGCGACAGGAGCGGCTGGAGCCACCGTGGCACTTTCAGGCGGCGGCGCGAGGTCGCGGTCTTGCCAAAGGGGATGATCAGCACCTTCCCATCGTGATCGACATCGCGCGCGACCCGCGAGGCCACCTCGCCTTGGCGCATGCCCATGTGCAGCATTAGAAGCGCACCGACGGCTGCTTCGTCACCCGCTTGGGCCTTCTGGAGTCCAACACAGCTCAGGCGCTGCGCTTCGTCACGGGTCAGCTGTGTCTTGCCCGTGCTCCGCCGGCCAATCGGTTCAACGCTGGCGAACGGACTTTGCGCTGCGATTCCGGCCTTCACCAGCCAGCGCCCCCAGCACTTCGCGATCAGCAGAACCCACTGATGGGTCGCGACCGAGATGGGTCTACCCGTGTGGTGATTGGCGCGCGTTGTGTAGTTCAGATACAGGCGGGCAGCGCGCTCGGAACTTAGTGTCGACAGCGGTTCCGCGACCGGCAGGAGCGTCCGTAGGTGGCGACAATGATCGTCCGCTGTCTTCGGCAGCACACCTCGCACGCGCACGCGATAGTCGCGATAGGCATCCAGCGTGTCGCCGATGCTTCGCTCGGTCAGCGCATGGGCTCGCGCGGTCAGAGCCGCCTTCATCGACTCGGCTTCAGCCCGCGTGCCCAACAAGAAGGCTTTGCGACCGCTGCCATCGATCAGGTAGACGCGCCACTTTTCTTTGTCGGGGTACGGACCGTTGACGCGAACAGGTTTCCCCATGTTCGTATCATCGCACGAGGCAGCGACGGCAGACAAGCGAGCTGACGGCTTGCGACGCCGTTCCTTTTTCACCCTTCCCACCAGTTCGAGCAGGGCATTCATTCACGTCCAGAATCTCCTGCGGCCCCTCACGGCCACTCCTCAAAATTGGCGGCGCTCGGCGGCACTTCGGAAGCGAAGGCAGCCGAGGCCGGCGAGCGGCGGGTTCTGCTTGTGCAAGCAGAGTCTCCGATGGGAAAATCCTCGGGTGCTATCGCGTCTGCTGCGGGCCGCCCACCGCAGCCCTTACAGTCGTCTGCCAAGGGGAATTCATCCATGCGATTGTCTCTGCTGCTCTGTGTTGTGACCGGCTGTCTA
>DAORCZ010000738.1:0-4603 GCA_035345735.1 Pseudomonadota bacterium
TGGCGGCAGCCAGAGTCTCCACCACCGATGCCAGGCGATGGCGCCGTGGTGCTGCGGTGATCCGCTCGGAGGGTGATGTATGACCTGGATCAAATGGGCGTCGAAGTGGGCTCTGTTCCTGACTCTGGTGGGGCTGTGCTTGACGTGTGGCTCGGATAAGCCGCCTCGCTTGGTCTACGTCCGCGTCTTGCTGTCGCAACTCCCGTCAGACACCAAGGCACTAAGCGTCGTAGTCACAATCGACGGAGTGCCGCAGCGCCAGAGCCCATACAAGCTGGAGCCGCCCGTATCTGATTTCTGGGTGGAACTGGATCCAGGCAGTGCCGGCTTGCTGAGCATTGCGCTGGAGGGCACGCAGGCTGCGGGCTGCCTCGCCTCGAACAGTCGCTGGGAGCGACAGATTGCTGGCGAGCCCTATCTGGAAGCCAACCTCGCGATGACGGTCCTGCCTGCGGCGTTGTGCAAGGTCACGCTGCGCGTCAACGGCGATGGCCGCGCGGTATCGAGTCCGACCGGGCTGGACTGTCGACAGGAGTGCTCCACAACATTTGCCATCGGCCAGCCCGTTGCGATTACGGCTACGCCAGACCGACCGACCGCGCAGTATGTTTGGTCGGGGGCGTGTCGAGGCGCTGCTGGATGTCAGTTCACCGTCGCTGGCCCCGAGACCATCAATGTTGATTTTACCCCACGAGTCTGCACGCAAGACGCCAGCAAGACCTTCAAGTGGTGCTGGGAAAATCCACTGATCCAGGGCAATGCTCTCTGGGATGTCTGGGTGGCGGCGGACGGTACGGTGTTCGCGGTCGGAGGTAGCGGCACGATCATCCGCTGGTCTGGAGGGCTATGGGGGCTGATGGATAGCGGCACCACTGCAGATCTGTACGGTGTGTGGGGTAGCAGCGCAGACGATGTCTGGGCGACGGGCGTGGGGGGCGTCATGCTGCACTACCAAGGCGGCCGTTGGGGGGCGGTGCGGAACGACACCGCCAAGACCCTACGTGGGCTCAGCGGAGCCGCCGCGAACGACATTTGGGGTGTGGGCGACGACGGCACAGTGGTTCATTGGGACGGGACACAGTGGGCGCTCATCAATGCCAGTGTCACGGACACACTGAATGCAGCCTGGGCGTCGACTGCTGGGGATGCGTGGGCTGTTGGCGATAATGGGACGGCGATCCGCTGGAACGGCACGTCTTGGGCACGTCAAACCACGGGAACCACAACGACTCTGAGTGGCGTATGGGCCAGCGGGCCAAATGACGCATGGGTCTCCGGTGACGGTGCTGTACTGCACTGGACCGGAAGTTCTTTTGTTTCCGGTGGCAACTTCAGCGGCCGAACCATGGGGCGAACCGTTGGAACAGGCGTGAATAACGTCTATGTAACCGGGCGCTATGGGGCGATCGATCGCTGGAACGGCTTGGCTTGGACAACCATCCCGGCCTCGGACACCGGCAATGTCGTTGCCATTGCTGCCAATGCTCCCAGCAACGTCTGGGCAGTGGGTACCAACGGCACAATCGTTCGATTTGACGGCTCTGGTTGGGTACGTGAGACAAAAGGGGTCGCTGGCGACTACGTGAACTTTCGCTCGGGTTGGGCAGCCAGCGCTACGGACGCCTGGGTAACCAGCGGTCGCGACTTCATGGTCGCCAGTGAGTTCATGTTTCACTGGGACGGCCTGCAGTGGCAATCGGTCAGCCTGCCTGACCCATCGAAGCGCGTATATGCGATGTGGGGCACTGGAGCCGACAATGTCTGGGGCGTAGGCGAAAACATTGTGCAGTGGACCGGATCACAGTGGGTGCAGCGCTCCAATCCGGTTACAAATCGGCTGGTCGCCATCGCTGGATCTGGCCCAAATGACATCTGGGCGTTGAGTGTTGCGGCTCAGGTAATTCGATGGAATGGCAGTGGTTGGTCGGTGATGCCGGGCACACCGGCTGGTCCTCTACGCGGCCTGGCTGTCGTAGACAACGAAGCCTGGATCACCAGCAGCGCGGGGACCGTGCATCACTGGACCGGAGCTGGCTGGACGGTAGAAAATGTCGGCGTTGCTGATGAACTGGCGAGCATCGTGGCGGCTGATCGCTCGAACATCGCCGTCGCATCCCAAGGCAACGCCGTCTACCGCTGGAACGGCTCGACTTGGACCAAGCAAACGGTCTCCGGTGCGAACTCGATTCGTGGACTGGCACTCGGCTCGTCGGTAGAGGTCTGGTGTGCGCACGATCAGGGCGTCTCGCGGTACGATGGAGTGACATGGAACCTGCTCGACGTTGGCACCCGTAACTTCCTGGCCGGCATCATGGGGGTGCCGTCGGACTACTGGGTGTATGGGCAGGGGGGCACCATCCTCCACTACCGACGATAAGACGAACCAGCCGGGCGCTCCGGCAGGAGATGCAGCGGATGCAGCGAGCCAATCGCCTTGCATGCGGCCTTGGGGTGCTGAGTTTGTGGGCTGTGCTGGGCGAACTCGGCTGCTCGCAGCCAGAGATGCAGATGGACGTGCCAGACCTGGGCGTTCCGTTTCCAAGCGGCACCATCCAGCTAAGTCTGCCGCCCGTGCAGCTTAATGCCGGGCAAGAACGCACCGTCTGCGTCACCCGAAAGTTTCCCCTCGATGTCGCGGCGGATATCGTCAAGGTGGAGATTCGGCAGACGCTAAGTCACCACGTCATCCTCTATCGCTACGGCAATAGTGCGATGCCCCCGCAGCTCAATGATGTGCCGCAAGATTGCACCGGTCTGAACATCCTGGGGGGCGGCGGCCTCAAGGCACCGCTGTTCATTGGTGAGTCCGCCGATCCTGCCCACAACCAGTTGCAGCTACCACCGGGCGTGGCCTACCACTTCGAGCCCAGCGACTACTACATGCTCGAAGTCCACATGCTCAACGCATCCATCAAACCAGCGACCGCTGTCGCCGATGCTTACTTGGTGCCGAAGGCCCCCGACGAGAGCGTGGTCTACGCCGACATGCTCTTCTACAACAACACGCAAGGCATCAACCTGAAGCACGACCAAAAGCAGTCCGGCCTGCCTCCCAATACCGCAACCACGATCCCGGCGATGTTCGTCGAGGTTCCGCCCGATATCAAGCTGTTCGGGCTGACCACTCACCAGCATCGGCTAGGCACCAGCGTGATCATCAGCCAGTCCGATAGCGCCACCAATCCCGGTACGTTCATCACGGAAAACAAAGACTGGGAACACCCGCCCCTGTACCGTCTACCCGACGACAAACCGATGACTTTCAGCCCTGGAACGGGTCTCCGTTGGGTGTGCAGCTACAACAACACAACCTCCAGCTACATCAAGTTTGGCGAGTCCGCGCTGTCGAACGAGATGTGCATCATCTGGGGCTACTACTACCCATCGCAGGGGTTCCAGGTCTTCTGGAACTGAACCGCTTTGCCGCAGGCAGCCCTGCTTTCAGGTATGCGCAACAGGAGGCTCCGAGCTGAGGTCCGCAGACAAAAGTCGGAAGCGGAAACCTAGCTGCGCAGCCCGCAGAACCTGGCTGGTGTGTCCAAAGAACTCGCGGCCAAGCGCTGTCGGCTCATGTTTGCAGACTACTTCCACAGTGATCGTGCGGCCACGAGCTTGGGGGTACTGTTCCATCAGCTCGCCACCCTCGATAAATCGCAGGTACGCATCCAGCTTGTCCTGCAACAGCCGAACATGGTTCAGCTCGTCGCTCCAGTCCAGATGATCCGAGACCGTGAGCACGACGATGTTTGACGACCGTTCAATGCTGACGAAGTCCACTTGGTCTACTTGCTCGATTGACATCGCTACCTCTGGGGCCGAACGATCCTCACCTCAGTCGGAGGCAGTTCTGTTCCACCCGTAAAGTCACCTTTCCCTCTGCCTACCACTACTGCTCCCTCTCGCTCAACCTCTGGAAATCCTTTTTTCTGGTTCTTGGTAAGAGGCGCTGTCGGCGATGACTTAGCCTCGGTCAACTGCACGGCGCCAGTCGTCCGATCTTTGCTGATGAAGTCAATTCGGGTCCGCGTACCGCTTGGGGTTCGAATCGTCATCTGGGGATAAATGTTTGTGCTGGTCTGCTCCAGATCGCGGGCCACCTGCGCCTCAAACGCCGCGCCCTGTGCGGCGTTCTCAGAGATCGTTATCCGTCGCGGCAGACCAGCAGCTACCGCATCCTGTGCGCCTCTTGCTGCATTGCCTTCCGCGGCCTCGGCTCCATCTCGACCAAACGCAGGCACCACATGCTCCGCGACATCCCCGCCCGCTGAAACGTCGGCAGAAGTTGGCCTCGGCCCTCGATAGCGAACATTGCCGCAGTTGCTCCCCAGTCCCTGCACTTCGTAGTTGGCGGGGTTCAGCCGCGCAGTAAAGCGATCCAGCAGGCCGGCGAAGCGCGGCGCAGCCGACTCGCCGACTTCGACAGTGCCAGCCTCTGCAAGTGCAGTGGCCTCTGCTGCCGCAAACTCAGCCCCTCGCCCCGCAACCGTCGCAGCCTCGCGCGCCGCGAGCAACGTGCTGCCGCGAACCAGCGCGGTCTCAGCCGCCGCAGGGCCAAGCAGCAGCACGGTCTGATCGAGCATCGTCTCAACCGCGCCGCAGGCTT
>DAORCZ010000739.1:0-4599 GCA_035345735.1 Pseudomonadota bacterium
GGCGCTCGACCGCGAGCATCGCCGGCGAGATCAGCAAGCCCGCCGCCAGCGAGCGTCCCGCTGTGGCCGCCGCTCCCGGCCCCGGCCCGGGGTCGACGACCAGCACGCCAGCAGCGGGGGCGATGGCGACTGCTCCCAGCGGTGCAGCGACCAGCCCCGGTCCGACGACGACCACGCCCGCCGCGACCTCGCTGCCCAGCGCGGGCGATCCGGGCAGCCCGGCAGGTGCGGGCGGCAGCGACGGCCCACAGCAGCCCAGCCCCTATGCCAAGGTCTTCCACTACGGCTGGATGGTGGCGGCGGGCACGACGGCTGCCTTCATCGTGATGTCGATCCCGTTTCTTTCGTACGCCGGACGCGATGGCGATACAACCTGCGGTCCCGACGTGCCCTCCTCGCGCTGCCCGACGATCTATACCGGCAACCTCGGCAGCGGCCTGGGACTGCTCCTCGGTGGCGGCCTGGTCAGCGCCGGCGTGTTCGGGGCGCTGTTCTACCTCGACCACAAGGAACACAAGCGGATGAAGGACGGCAAGTTCGTGGCCCTGCCGCCGAATCTGCTCGTCGGCAGCCAGGGAGTCGCGATGACCGGCGGCTTCCGCTTCTAGGACCGACATCTGGCCCTGGCGCGGCCCCCGACCCACCGCGTCTGAATCCCAGGCGTCGTGCGCTCGTCTCACCAGGCACCGGTCATCCAGCGCTCCCCTCGTTCCCTCCCCCGAAAGTGCGTGCAGCAGCGCCGGGGCCCCCAGGGTGACCGGTTGTGACAGGAGGTCTCAAGATGTCCGCAAGCGCTCTGGCCAAAACGGCGACGGTGTTGTCCCTGCTGGGACTCCTCCACTGCACCTCCGGCAACCCGGAATTTCCCGAGGGCGGGATGTGTCAGCCCGGCGACCGAAGCTGCGGCCCGCCGCGCGATCGTCCCATCGCCATCGTCTGCGGCCGTGACAGCAGCGACCGCATCATCTCGATCGAAGAGCCCTGCCCGCTTTCCAGTCAGTGCGACGCTGGCCGCTGCCTGCCCGGGGACGGTCAGCCCGCCTGTCAGAAGCAGGCCGACTGCGGCAGCGGTCAGAGCTGCGTACCGCTTGTCGCCGATGCCGGCGCAGCGCAGCTTGGCACCTTCTGCGTTCCCAGCCAGCCCACCCCCGCTTCGGTTCCGCCCGGCGGCACCTGCGTCCGCGACAGCGACTGCACCACCTATCGCTGCCTGCAAGGCGCGACCCGTCGCTACTGCTTCTTCGCCTGCCAGAACGACACGGACTGCGGCCTCCCCGTGACCTGCCGGCCATCGAACATCACCATCAGCGGAATTCAGGGTACAGTGCGCGCCTGCGGTAGCTGATTCGACAACCCCATCCATCGCAGCGGGCGTCTGCGCGCACAAGAGGCCGTGCCTTGCTACAGCCAAAAGAGAACCGAATGGCGGAACAGAAGTGTCGAGAGTGTGGTCACGGCAATGGGGCGGCGGCCTTGTTCTGCGATCGGTGCGGCCGGGCGCTGCACGCCCAAGATCGTGATCCGCTGGTCGGCAAAACCATCGCCGAGCGCTACCACCTGCTCGAATGCATCGGGGCCGGCAGCGCCGGGGTTCTCTATCGCGCCGAGCACGTCACGCTGCGCCGCCGCATCGCGCTCAAGCTTCTGCACAAGCACCTCGCGACACGCGATGACGCGGTCGAGCGCTTCCGCCGCGAAGCGACGACGGTCTGCGAGATCGACAACGAGCACATCCCGCAGGTCTTCGACTTCGGCCGCTCGGAAGACGGGCGGCTGTTCTTCGCCATGGAGTTTTTGGAGGGCGAGACGCTGGCCCAGGCCATCGCCAAGGCCCCCAAAGGTCAGCTCGCGATTGAGCGGGTCGTCGATATCCTGTCGCAGATCGCCGATGCCCTGGTCGATGCGCACACCCTGGGCTATGTGCACCGCGACCTGCGACCGCGCAGCATCTTTTTGACCAAGCGGCGCGGGCGCGGTGACTTTGTGAAGCTGCTCGACTTTGGCCTCGCCAAGCTCGTGCAGCCCGAGGTCGATGCGCAGCGCACCGCCATGGGCATGACCTACGGCGATCCGCGACGCATGGCGCCCGAGCAGGCCCGCGGCGATCAGGTCGACCGACGCGCCGATATCTACTCGCTGGGTGCCATCGGTTATGAGCTGCTCACCGGCGAGCCGCCGTACGACGGCAGCGGCCCTTTTGAGATCCTTGGGCGCGTCCTCGATGCCCCGGTGCCAGCGATTCGCACGCGGCGTCCTGACTGTCCGCCCTGGCTGGAGTCGGTGGTGCGCACGGCGCTACACAAAGCGCCGGGCGACCGGCCGCAGACCGTGACCCAGCTCCTGGATGCGCTGGAGCGCAAGCAGGTGCTGCCGGGTGCGCCACCTCTCCCCGGCGGAGCCCGCGTCGCTACCCTGCCCCCCCAAGCGGCTGCCCCGAGCAGCCCAGCCCAAGCGGGAGCGAGTGCCCCCGCGGCCTCCCCCCGCCCTGTCGCCACGGAACTAGAGCCGATGTCACAAGCGAGCAAAGGTCCGCAGTCCACCCTCGCCATGCCGACCGTCGTCCCCGCCCCGAACCCGGCGACGCCGGCGAACCCAGCGACAGGACGGGCGACGATGTCTTATCCCGCCGTGAAGCCGGTTCGTCCGGCCACCTTTGGCGTGGGCGGTCCGGCGGCCCCCAGCCCGGCCAAACCGACCACCAGCAGCGACGAGCTTCGCCTGCTGAACGAGCGCGTCCCACCCGCTGCCAGCCCACCCGCCGCCACCTCGGCCAAGCCCGCCGCGACGGCCGTAAGCCCGGCCAAGCCCGCCGCGACGACCGCTACGGCCGCCCAGCCCAGCCCAGCCACCAGCGCCGCCAAGCCCGGGGCACCGACGGCCAGCCCCAAGCCCATGGCTGCCGCCGTGAAAGCGGCCGCCGCTCCGGCCAAGGCGGTGATCATCAAGCCCAGCCTGCCGTCGCGCTCCGATCCCACGCCACGCACCACCGCCGCCCGCATCGAGCAAGAGGCCGAAGGCTGGCTGGCCACCGCCCAGACCTTCTTCGATGAGCCCACCAACGAGGAAGCGCTGCGTGGGGTCAAAGAATCGAAAGAGGCGGAAGACGCCGCGAACACCCTGCTCGGCACCACTGCTGGCCTGGACACGGGCGAAGATGCCGCCGCCGATCCGGGGGACAACGACACGCTGCTGGCGCTGTCCGCTCCGACGGCACCTCCGACGGCTCAAGCGGCTGCCAAGCCTGCCGAAAAAACGGCCAGCCCGGCCCCGGCGGTCAGCAAACCGGCTGCCGCCAAGCCCGCCGCCACACCCAGCCCGGTTGCCGCCAGCCCCAGCAAGCCGACGGCGATCGCCGCGCCCAAGCCCGCCGCCAACGAGACCTCGGCCAAAGTGGCCGCTGCCAGCTCAGCGGCCGTCGCAGCCAAGCCCATCGTCAAGCCCGCTGCCGTCGAGCCCAGCCCGGCTGCCGCGGCTGTCACGCCAGCCGAGCCGAGCCAGCCACAGCGCGCCGCGGTGAGGGACGCCGGCTCAGCTAGCCCGGCGCCGGCCGCCAGCACCGCTTGGCGCAAAGATCCCGCCCCGGCCCAGCCGATGGTTGCGAGTAGCCCGGCCGATGACGACGAGGCCCACGATCCCGATGCCACCCTGCCGCAGATCAAGTCAGAGGCCGAGCCGGCCCCGTCCGCTGTATCGCCCGCGCCGTCTGAAGATGACACCATCCGCCACGGCAAGGTCGTCGTCGCAAGCCCCACTACGGCCAAGGTAACCAAGATCGCGGCCGAGCCTGAGCCCGCTGCAGAAGCCGAGACCGAGTCGAGCCAGACCCCCGAGAGCGGTCCCCCGGCCGGACTCAACCAGGTCGAGACCGCGTGGTTTGCCAAGCCCGCTGCCGCCGACGGCTTCGCCGAGGACGAGAGCTACACCATCACCCGCAAGAAGCCGCCGATCTGGCTGTACGCCGGCGCCGCATCCCTGGTGCTGGTGGGCGGTCTGATCCTCTTCTCCGGCGGCAAGAAGCCCACCGAAACCCCGACGCCAGCGTCCACGCCGACCGTCAGCGCATCAAACCCCAGCCCGGCGCCCGCCCAGGGCAATGGAACCCCGGCCGGAACGGCGAATCCGACCTCACCCAGCAGTGCTGCACCGGCCCCGGTGATCGTCGAGCCGCTGGGACAGACCAGCAAGCCCGCTGAGCCCGCCGCCAAGCCGAGCGAGCCCAGCCCGTCCCCGGTCGCCAAGAGCGAGCCCGTCGCCCCGACGGAAAACCCGGGCAAGCCCGTCGTGCAGCCGCTGCCCCCGCCGTCCGAGACCGGCCCCGCGGCCAAGGCGCCCGCCGCTCCCCTGATCGACCGCGCCGCCGACGCCGCCCTGGAGCTCGCCGCGGCCCGCCCCTGGAACACCATCTCCCTGCGCGACATCGCTACCGCCGCCGGGGTCGATCTCGCCGATCTCTTCGATCAGGCGGACGGGAAGGGCGCCCTCCTCGCCCACATCGCCGCCCGCTTTGACCGCGCCGCCCTGCAAACCCCCGCTGACGGCGATGTCCATGACCGCCTGTTTGACGCCGCCATGGCCCGCGTCGAGGCCATGGAGCCGCAC
>DAORCZ010000740.1:0-4594 GCA_035345735.1 Pseudomonadota bacterium
CAATCTCGCTGCGCTTCATGTCGCCGCGCGCAAGGCCGTGCAGCCACTTGGCCTGGCCCTCGCTGATCGGCTGCGCGTGCCAGCTGCGGCCTTTGGCGACTAGCTCGCGCGTGGCGTGCTTGGTGGCGAGCTGCTCACCCATGGCAAAGGGGTCATCACAGGGGATCGGCCGCGCGGCCCACATCCCCACGCCGCGCCAGCTGCCGTCGCTCTGCTGCTGGCCGTCGCGCCAGATGCCCCAGAGCCGGCCGTCCTTGATTGCCAGGATGCGCTCTTTGCCATCCGAGCCGCGCCCGCAGCCGAGCGTCAGCAGGCCGTCGCGACGGTGCCAGGTCCAGAGGCTGGCCTCGAGGTAGTGCAGCTCTTTGGCGACGACCTGGAAGTTCACGCCGGCCGCATCGCCCTGGCCTGCAAAGTCGTCGCCGTCGAAGGTGAAGCCGATCTGCGTCGCTCCGGGGGTCTTTTCCTTCTGGAACGACTTCAGCAGCGCCTCGCGCGGGATGGGGCAGCCCAAGATGTCGCCCAGCATCGCCACGTTGCGCGCGTCAGCCGGCAGGTAGTCGAGGATCAGGCAGTCGTCTTTGCCCGGCACGGGGCGCAGGCCGCGGCCGACCATCTGGATGTAGAGCCCATCCGAGCGCGTCGGCCGCGCCAGGTGGATCGCCGCGATCTCGGGCACGTCCAGGCCCTCAGTCCAGAGCCCGCAGTTGACGAGGATCTGGTAGCGGCCGGTGCGGAAGTCGGCCAGTAGCTGACGGCGCACCGCCTTGTCGGTGGTGCCGTCGGCCGCGATCGCGGTGTAGCCCGCCGCGCGAAAGGCCTCGGCCAGGTCGTAGGCGCCCTGCACGCTGACCGTGAAGGCGATCGCCGGGCGGTCGTGGGCGTACTCCTTGTGGGCTGCGACCACGACCTTACGGCAGGCATCGGTGTCGAAGCGCTCGGCCAGCGCCTTCTGCTGGAAGTCGCCGGCGGTCGTTTTCACGCCGTCCAGGTCGATCTGCGTCGAGATCGCGTACCAGCTCGGCTTGACGAGATACCCCTGCCGCACCAGATCGGCGATCGTGACCGTAAACGCGGTCGCGGTGAAGCCGTTCGCCATCGCCTTGCCGTCGCCGCGCTGCGGGGTCGCGGTCACGCCCAGGTGGCGCAGCTCGGGGTTGGCAGCGCGCAGGCCCTCGACCACCTGCAGATAGCTGGGGCTGATCGCGTGGTGCGCCTCGTCGGTGATCAGGTAGTCGATCGGGCCGGCCGCGAGCAGCTTGGCCAGGTGCGGGTACTCCCACTGCCCGCTGGCGTTCTTGCGCCGGTAGGAGAGCGTCTGCACGGTGGCCACGGTCAGCTGGCGGTCGTAGTCCTTCTGCTCGCCGAGCAGGCGCCCGACGCGCGGGCGATCAAGCGCGCCGGCGTACAACCAGTCGCCGGCGACTGCGCGCAGCCGCTCGATCGGCTGCTCGATCAGCTCCTCACGATGCGCCAGGATGAGGCCGCGCGTGCCGTCGGTCAGCAGGTCGGTCAGCAGGCGCACAAAAATTACGGTCTTGCCGGCGCCGGTGGCCGCCACGCCCAGCACGTCGGTGTGCTCCTGCCAGGCGGCCAGGGTTCGGGCGATGGCATCGGTTTGGTAGTCACGAAGTTGCATTATTGCCACCGATCCTCATTCATATGGTCAGTGCCCCGATCGAGAATGCCGACATTCAGCGCAATCATGTGAATGTAGTTGATTGAGCACACGAGTTGCACTTCGTCGTCGGGAAGCGTGAAGTACTCCTTCCCGAACGCCTGCGCCGTTTGATATGGAGCGAACAGGCCGTGAAACAGGCTTTCCAGTGGCTCGGCCACCGATGCGATCCAGCCAAAGCGCGAGGTACTGAAGCAACAAATATGGTGTAGCGGCTCCCACTCTGCGAAGTAGGCCAGGTTGCGCACCTGCTTGATACGGGCTTCCGGCTTGCGTGACCGGCCGAGCTTGTGCACGGCCGTGTTGGTGCGGTAGTCAAGGCCCTGGAACAGATACACATATTCGATCTGGGAAGCGTGCTCGGGCACGCCTGTGCGAGCAGCCCCGCGAATGACCTGTCGTGCGGTATCCGGTTGCGTTGCCGCGAAAAGGAGCGCGTTTCGTTTCAGTCCCATCGGTGTCAACCTTTTCTCAGGGGAATTACCGCCACGCCGATATATATTTATTTATATCCGCGTGGCGGTAATTCAGCCGAAAAACGCTTTACACATATCCGGCGATGTGGTCCGCGCCCGGTGCTCCGCCGCTCGACCGTAATGCCGGGGTAGGCGCAGAGTGCTGCGAACCAGCGCTCGGCGGTACGATCGGGCAATTCCAGCTTCTGCTGCAGCTGCTCGGCGTCGATCCCCTCGTCGCCGGCCGCCTCGACCAGGTCAAGCACCTTGGGCCACTCATATGGATCGACACCCTTGGGCGACTCAAACAGATCGGTGATCGAGAGTAGGCGATCGGGCGGGAGATCATTCAGCGGCACGTTGGTGAGCAGCCACACGTCGACCGGCCGGAACAGCGGTCGCACGCGGTGGGCGGCCTGCACCAACTCGGCCTCGCGGGTATCCTCAAGCAGTGCCTGCAGGGTCTTGTCGTGCCAGAAGCCGGAAACATCGTAGCCATAGGCATGCCCGCCGTAGGCCAGGGTGCGGTCGCTCCAGGTCAAATCAAAGGGAAGCATGCGCTTGGGCAGGAGCATCGCGGCTTGGTCGCGCAGGGCTGTCAGGCTGGCTTGCGGCGTGCCGATAACGATCAGCGCATCGCAGGTTTGAAGGCGGTTCGTGCCACGCAGGCCGCCAAAGTGTGCGCGTGGGAAGGCGCCGAAGTCGTCGTCGACAATCGCCTTAAACGTGACAACGGCCGGGTTCTGGTACTTGCCGCGCCGCACAATCTGGGCAACCTGCTGCTTGATCAAGGCGCGCTCGGCCGCGTGGTCGACGCGCTTGGGCTTTTTGGACGAGGCCCCGCCGACCAGGCGATCCTTGTTGTTCAGCCGGGCATAGACCTGGTGCACGGTGCCGCTCATCTGCACGCGCGGCGCAACCACCTTGACATCACGCCCAAAAATATCGCGGTACAGGTAGGGGTTGGCGGTCGCGTCCATCCAAATCACGTGCGGCGGCAACGTCTGGTGCGGCCGGCGCAGCAGCAGGGTCACGCCGTCCTGGTTGACCCGCACGCGGGTGATATACTCGCGCTCGGCCAGCGCCTCGCGCGCCTCTGCGGCCAGCAGTGGGATTAAGTGGTCGAGATACCAGCAGGGCACTTGATCGGCCTGGTCTGGCCCCCAGAGCTGCGGCACATAGGCGCGGTCCTCGGCCGTGATGCCGTGGTCAGCGCAGATATCGGCCACACGCTGCGCACCGCCGAGCTGCGCAAGCAGGGCTGGGCCCTCCCAGGCCAGCAGCGGCTTTTTGGTGTCGGGATCGTGCGGCGGGGTCTGGTTGACCAGGCTGCGCAGCGTCTGGGTCAGCTCGATCAAGTCGACGTTCGGCCGTGCCTCGGGTCCATAGTCAGCCAGGTCGGGCGGGACAATATCGCGCGGGGCAATGCGCCAGGGATGCAGGAAGGCGTCGAGCGGCGACTCGTCGCCGATCACGATCGCGCTGCGCTCGATCAGTTTGTGCCCGAGCGCAATGTGCGCGTGCTGCACAAACACGATCGGCTGCGGCTGGCGCGCCTGCAGATGGTAGGGGCAGGTGTTCTTGATATAGTCCCAGCCGCACACGCGCGGCTGCTGGCAGAAGTCAATACCCTGGTGCCCACGGTCAACCCAGGTCTTAAACTGGCGCGCGTACCGGCACGTCTGACCCTGGCCAGTTTCGGGGTCGCCGAGCTGGTGCGGCTGCCAGTGATACCAGAACCGCTGGAACGCGGCCGGCGAAAGGGTTGAGGCGTTGCGGATATCGTCCCACATATTGTGGCGCGCCCCGGCGAACAAGATGCGCTTGCCACCGATATCGGCCTCGATCTCGGCCTGGCGCACCGCCTCGGTCGTTTTGCCACTGCCGGGCGGGAGCGCAATCAGCAGGATGTAGCCGGGATCGGTCATAGCAAGATACTCGCTCATGCACTTGCGGATCTCCGCACGCGCCTCATCAATTGTTAGAACGGGCCGATCATCGAAGGCAATCGCACCACGAAGGTCAATCAGCCCGCGCCGGATATCGTGGTCTTTCGGCGGCGTGGCCGTGGTTGGCGCGGGTAGAACGGGCGGGGCAGGCGGCGCCAGCCCCGCGTGGAACTGATCGATGCGCGCCACGGCATAGTCCTATGCTGCTGCCGGGGTCGGCTCGGCCTCACGGGTTTCGCGGGCCTGGGCAATCCAGCCGCGCGCCTGGTCGGCCAGCTTCGCCACCTGATCGGCGCTCAGCGCCTCGAGATCCAGCGTCAGGTGCCGAGCTGGTGCGGGCCGGCCCAGGTCGGCCGACTGGCGCCAGAGATCGCGCAGCTCGGTCAATGCCTCGCGGCTCGCATGCACGATGGGCGGCGCGTCCACAATTTCGCCCGTGATCGGGTTGGCGGGCGGCGCGGCGGGCAGCTCGTCGGCGCCGCTGCGGATCTCGTCGGCGGTGTAGAGCCCGC
>DAORCZ010000741.1:0-4591 GCA_035345735.1 Pseudomonadota bacterium
GCCGTGGTGTGCAAAAAATAGAAAAAGGAGTCTCCATGGGAATTGATCTTCGGAATCTGGGAATAGCGGCGCTCTTCGGCGCCACGATCTTGGCTGGCTGTGGTGGCGGCAGTGCGCGCTGTGATCTGCGCCCAAACACGCCGCAGTGCACAGACTGGCGTGGTCAGATTGCTCCCGTCTGGGTGACGCAGGAAGCGGTGTGCAAGACCTTGGGAAGCACCTCGGCCGGCGGCACCTTCGCTGCTGGAGCCACTTGTCCCGTCGAAGAGATGTGGGGCGGCTGCCAAGCCACACAGGGCGACGGTAGCAAACAGACCAACTGGTACTACAAGAGCCAGAAGTACCCCACGGCGGCGGAAGCGCAGAAACAGTGCGACAACCAGATGACCTGGGTGCCACCGCAGTAACTCTCTGCGCTGCTAGAGCTCCCTGCTAGGGCAGGGCAGAGCCGCGCCCCGTGGGGGCGGTGAGCTGTGCGAATTCGCGGTGAGCCCCATCGTTGTGCCAGCCCAGTGCAACGAGATGCTCGACAAACGGGCGCGCTTCTTCTTTGCGGCCAAGCTCTAGCAAGACCTGCACGCGCACGTCCTGCGCGATGAGCAGAGACTCCAACGTGACTCGCTCGCCCAGTGCTGCGGCGCTGGTGAGCGCAGCCTGTGCGGCTTCCCGATCGCCGCGCTGCCGATTGATTCGCGCGGTGGTCAGAAAGTTCAGGGCAAGCTGCGTGTACAGGTGGCTGTGATGGGGATCCGCCGTGTGTAGCGGCGTCAGGATGCTGCGCGACTTTTGCAGCACTTCGACAGCCGCCGCTAGCTCGCCTTTTTGCTGCAACATCCGACCCAGAAGCAGGTACGACTCGCCGAGGTTGGCCGTGATGTAGGGGGCGTAGGGCAGCTCTCCAGTCAGGACCTCGTAGCCGGCGATGCTCCGCCGCGCAGCATCCAGTGCGGCGTCGAAGTGGGCCGCCGCGGATTCCGTTTCAGCGAGCCAGCGCAGAAGCTGGGCTGACAGCGTGCGAACGAGCCGCTGCTGGCTGCCGGTGGATTCCCGCTGCAGTCCCTCATAGAGCGCAAGCGCGTGCAGAAACGAGGCTCGCGCGACCGGCAGGTTGAACGCCTGTAGGTGAGTGCGTCCAAGGACCATCTGCAGGAGTGCCAGGCGGGCCCGCCAGCGATCGGTATCGTGGCCGGTGGCGAGCTTCTCGGCGTAGAACGCGCTGGCTCGCTCGTAGAACGGCAGGGCCGCTTTGGGCTCAACACAGCCGTCACCGCTGCTACTGAGGCGAGTCAATCGTTCGGTGAATAGGCGGCGAAGCGTGACGTCGTCCACGCGCGATTGGGCAAGCTCATCAAGCCACTGCATGTGCGAAAGCGCTGTCATGGTGCCTCGACTGTCCCCGGTGAGCAGTCGCATGCGTCCTGCCGTACCCAGGCGTTGCGCGAAGCGGAACAGCGACTCGCGCAGCAGGCGATCTGGCAGATCGTTGAGCACGTGCAGTGGCAGACGGCCGAGTCGTTCCAGCATGACGTTTCGATCGTATAGGCTCAGCCGATTGAACATGTCGTCGATGAGCGTGTCAGCCAGCGCATCAAGCTGGCCGCGTGCCGCCTCGGCCTGCGTCCATGCGCGCTTGACCTCGATGACGTAGTTGGCACCGGCCAAGACCAGCACCGCAAGGACGGTGGCGACCGTCCCGCGCAGGAGCAGCCGGGCCCGGCGATCGTGTATGTGATGCAGCGCTAGCACCACCTCGGTCATGGTCGGACGCGACGCGGAATCGACGGACAGCATGCGCTGTAGCAGGCGCTTGCGGCTTCGACTCAGCCCATCAAGCGGGGCTGCCACGCCGCGCTGCACGCGATCGAGCAGGGCCGGCAGCGGTAGATCGTCGGGATGCACGCTGCGCCCGAGATACAGTTCATAAAGGAGCAGCCCCAGCGAAAAGACATCCGCAGCTGGCGAGATCGGCTCGCCACGCGCTTGCTCCGGTGACATGTACTGCAGCGTGCCCAGGATGCGTCCATTGCGCGTGAGCGGCCCGCTGTTCATTGCGCTCATGAAAAGACCGCTACCCGTCGCGGCTGCACTCGCAGGTGTCGTCGTCGGGCTCGCCGTCAGCTCGTCCCAGCCGGCCATGCGCGCGATCCCAAAGTCGAGCACCTTGACCTGCCCTTGGCTCGTCAGCATGACGTTCTCCGGTTTCAAGTCCCGGTGCACGACGCCCGCGGCATGCGCGACCTGTAGCGCCTCCGCAAGGGCTACCGCAATGCGATCGCGCTCGCGCAGCGGCAGGGCGTTGGCACACACCTGACGCAGACTTTGCCCATCGATGTATTCGAGGATCAGATAGTCGCCATCGGCGGTCTCTTCATAGCCGTAGATCTCGCAGATCCCCGCGCGGGTCCGAGTCAGCGACGGAGTAGCACGGGATCGGGGCGGGGTGATCCGGTTTTTGATCCTGCGCGAGGAGTTTCGCGAAACGTAGACGCCCACTCCGGCCCCTCGTTCGCACAGCTGGGCTGGACCGATTGGGGCCTTCAGATTCCCGAAGCGGTGCATCTCTGCCTCAACGTGGCGAGCGCGGATCGGACCGAGGTTGAAAACAGGCTGCTTGAGCTGGTCGCCAGCGATGAGCTGTTGGCTGCGCTGGAAGACTTGGCCGGCCTACGGAGCAGCGGTTCTCGTATCCGCAGGATTCGGAGGTAGGCGTTGACGACGTACGAGGTCGTGGGCCCAGGCGGCATGGTGCGGCGCCACGCCGCGGGCTCATCGAGCGGGTCGGCCAGACCTGCGAGCAGTGGGAACGTCCGACTTCCGAAAGGCGCACCTACCCTGATTCCTTTATGTACGGGACGTTACCTTGCCGTACGCCGAGTCCCCCTGACCTCGGTCGCTGGGACAAATAGTGAATATCTGCCAATACTTGAGTACCTTCGGGATGGCTCTAACGCGTAGTCGGATATTACGTCGCAAGTTGCGAAATGAATGCTGCCCAATTTCTCATGGCGATTCGCCACGTTGATGAATTTGCAGAATCAGCGCTTGAAGTACCTCTTAGGTGAATCTAGAATCCGGAGCCAGAAAGTAGTAGCGCGGGATGCCCCCCCTGGTGGGACCCGTTCCGCGCATCCATTCGCTCGCGAGGATCCGATCAGATTCCGTCGGAGATTGCTCGCGCCTGCAGTTTCGGGGGAGGAGAAATGTCCATCAAATTGCCTTCTTCATTGGTAATTTCCGGAATGGTATTGGCTGGCAGTGATGTTCCAGTTGCAAGTTTTAAAATACGACTAAAGACCGTATCTCCCGATGCCGCCACCCTAAGTGCAGTGCAGGAATCTGGCGCTCCCGTTGAGGCAACAACGGCCAGTGATGGGAAATTCTCGATATCGATCAATGATGCGAATGTAATTAAACAGTTACTTCAGTTCGGCTACGGACTGCTCTTCAAGAGTGCGGCCGACGACAGCGCGGACACGCTAGACGCTGGGCTGAGCCGCGCAACGCCGCTTTATCTGGGCGCCCATCGCTCGGTCAGTGTGGTCCTCGATTGGACGCCGAAACAGGCCGGCGACATGACAAAACCGGCCGTTGCCGCCAAGCTGCGCATCCGCTCGGTTGAACGGGACGGTCAGAAGCAACCGCCGGGGCTGACGGTGAGTGGCCAGGTGGTGGGGCCCCAGGATGTCCCCCTGGCCGAAGTCGCCGTGCGGGCGCAGCTCGTGGTGCCGGCGACCGGACAGGTGCTCAACTTCCCGCTGGCCGATGGGCAGCCGGCGCTGGGGACCACCAACGCGGACGGGCGCTTTGAAGTGCAGCTGGATCGCGGCGGTGACCTGCTGCCGTTTCAGCCTTATTCCCAGTACGCCCTGCGCTTCGCCGTTCGCCCCAGCCGAGCGGGCGGTGCTGCGACGGAGATCGTTGCTCCCGAGCTGAGCCATGTGGCGCCGGCCGAGCCGACCCAAGTGAAGCTGCGGCTGGATCAGACCGATCCTGCCAAGCCCAGTCTGTGCGTGCCCTGCGTGCATCGAAATGGCAAGGCCTGTCGCCCGGCGGAAGGCTCCCTGCAGGCACTCGGCCAACTCCTCGACAGCACGGGCAGCAAGCCCTTGCCGGGACACCGGGTGCAGGTCAAGGCCGGTACGTCGAGCAAGGTGCTGCTAGACACGCGCACCAATGCGCAAGGCTTTTTCGCTCTGCCGCACCCGTGGCCACTCGATACGCCAGCCAGCGATGTCGCGATGGCTTGGAAGCTGCGCGTGCTCGATCCCGGCGGTGTTGAGCTGGCCGCCGATGCTCCGCTGTCGCAGGCTGGCTTGGCCGATGCGGCAGTTCCCTTGAAGGTCAGCCTCCCGACGGTGGCCGATACCTCGCCGACGGTGGCCCAGCTCCTCGCAGAGCTAAAAAAGACCCTCGATGCCAAGACGCAGGCGGCCTTGACGGCGGCCAAGATCAGCACCCTGCAAGACGTCGCGTACGCGGGCGGCATCCGTCAGCTTAGCGGCATTGCCACCGCAGATGCCGCGACGATCACCCAGCTCGAGCAAGCCGCCGACCGCGCCGCACGCATCGCCTATGAGTGCACGCGACTCGT
>DAORCZ010000742.1:0-2709 GCA_035345735.1 Pseudomonadota bacterium
CGGGCATCCGGGCTAGAGCCGGCAGTCCGCTCCGCTGCGGGAGCCGGAGCCGGCCCGCTCTGGGCAAAGAGCAGGCTGGGCGACAACCCCGCGCACAAGGTCAGGGACAGGGAGAGGCTACGTCGCAGGCTCATGGTCGGCCTCCGCCGCCTTTGCGCTGCTGTCGTCGCTCTTCGCGCTCGACGGCAGTGCGGGCTTCTTTGATCAGGGCTTCCAGGCTGTCGTCGCGCCGACCCGCCGTCAGATCTTGGTAGCGCAGGAAGTACTGCAGCGCCGCCCGTCGCTGACTGACAGAGTCAAAGCCAGGCACGCTCGGCGCATCCAGCAGCAGGATGCCGAGGTTGAAGTAGGTATCGGTGTACTGCGGATCGCGCTCGCTGATGCGGCGGTAGACATCGGCCGCCTCGGCGTGCCGGCCAACGCCGCGCAGGGCCGATCCCAGGTTCAGCTGTACGCCAGACGCCGACGACAGAAGCGCTGAGGCCCGCTGCGCGGCAACCAGCGCCTGCTCGTAGTTTTTGGCTTGCAGATACTGCGCCGCCAGGTTGTGCCAGGCGACCCCGAGGTTGGGATCAAGCTCAGTGGCTCGACGGAATGCCGCGGTGGCCGCGATGCGCGCGGCATCGGGATTGTCCCGCCCATTGGCCAAGGCCAGCAGCCCCAAGAGCAGCTGCGCCTCGCCGTTTTGTTCGTCGATCTGCTGCGCCATGCCAACGATGGCAGCGGCCAGATCGGGCTTGCCCAGCTGATAGTTGGCCCGCGCCAAGATCAGCAAGGCAGGGACGCTGCGCTCGTTTTCGGCCAGGACCTGCCGCGCCAGGATCTGCGCGGTCTCGTACTGGGCGGCATCCAGTGCGCCGCGCGCTTCGGCCAGGGTCTGGGCTTGCCCGCCACCTGCCGCGCTGCTGGCAACCGCGATGCCGCCCACACTCAGCCCCCCCGCAACGCGTTCATCATGCGCGGCGGGGAAGCGATCGGGGCGATAGGCCGACAGGCGCAGACGGGCTTCGCGAGTCCAGGCATTGCCCACCCCCAGGCGGCCGGCTTGCTCCAGCGTCACGGTGTAGCGAGCCACCGCCTGGTCTTCGATCTGCGACACGTTCTCTTCGATCTTGGTGCGGTACAGGCCGCAGGCCCCTTCCCCGAGCCGACGGACTTCCGGGGGACAAGGCGCGGCGAGCAGGGCCTTGGCGTAGAGCTCAAAGACGTAGCCCATGCGGTAGTAGGCGGCCAGAGTCCAGGTCGCGCGGCGGAAGGCGAGGATTTTTTCGTACTCGGCAGCGACGGCAGCAACCTGATCGTTGACGCGCTTGATGCTGGCTTCGAGCTCGGCTCCGGCGCCACCGATGCGCAGCCGCTCAAGCTCAGCCAAGCGGCGCTCGACGATCAAGAATGCCGAGTGTGCCACTGGCTCGACGGCGTCGGTGCCGGGCGGCAGACGACTGCCCAGCTTCACCGCGCTTCCGTAGCTGAGCTGCGCATCCATCGGGTTGTGCTGGCTGTCGCGGGCCCGCCCGATGTGATAGTGCGCC
Organism: Pseudomonadota bacterium; assembly: GCA_035345735.1. Lineage (GTDB taxonomy): Bacteria > Myxococcota_A > Polyangia > Palsa-1104 > JAEUJZ01 > JAEUJZ01. The sequence goes on from DAORCZ010000742.1 coordinate 1,533, forward strand.
TCGACGATGCGAGCCAGGCCGCGCTCGTCGACGGTGTTCGTCGAGCCGTACTTGCGCAGCAGACGCTCCCACTCTTCGGCGGCGCGCTGCGCCCCGGCCATGGTGGTGCTGGGGCTCTGGCGCTCGACGAGCTGAGCGATGCGATAGGCGACGTCACGCCCCTCGTCCATGCTGGTCTGCGGGTCGGCCTCGTAGGTGCGCCACAGGCTGATGCCTAGCCCAAGGTCGCCATCGCGGTCGGCGATTAGCGCCGCGTTGTACAGCGCGTCGCGACGGTGGGTGGACTTGGCATAGCGCGGCAGGGTGGCGATCGCGCGATAGCCGGCCAGCGCTTTGTCGAACACCAGGATGCGCTGATGATTGACCGCGGCGCGGAACACCGCCTCGTCGGCGAGTGGACTCTGCGGATAGTCGCGGGCCAGCCGCTCATAAGTGCTCGCCGCGACGGACGGACGACCGCTGCTCTCGTAGGCCACGGCCGCGTTGTAGAGCGCCTTGTCGCTGTTGCTCGTCTTGGGGTTCTTCTCGACGAGAGCGAGGAACATCGCAGCCGCTGCCTCGTAGCGCTTGGCTTCGAGCAGGCCTTCGGCCTTCTTGAACGACACGTCTTCCGACAGCTTGCGCAGGCTGTCGCGCTGCTGCTGCGCCAGCACCCCCTGGCCGCCACAGCCTTTGTTCTGCAGGCGGCTCGTCCAGGCCTCGACCTGATCGAGATTGCCCTCGATGGTATGGCTGACCAGGATGGCGTTGCCAGCGTCGACGGCGCGGTCGCTCTGACAGTAGCGATCAAGTACCGCCGTGAAGCGCGTGCGGGCGCGGTCAAAGCGCAGATAGCGGAAGTCGAGCTCGGCCGACTTGTAGGCCAGCAGCGATGCGCGCTCGTGGCTGGGCAGCAGCGCAACGTAGCGATCGTAGGCGGCTTGCAGCGCCGTCACGTCATCGTTCACCGCCGGAGGCGTGGCACCGGCCGTAACTTTTCCGACCACCGGCAGCGGCGGCAGAGCATCCGACAGGCTGCGGCTGATGTCGTCATCGGCGCCCTCGCCACCCGCCGGCGCAGCCTTGCCCCGGGCAGCTAGCAGCGACGTCAGGGCGACATGCTCCAGCGCTTTGATCGCACCGTAGGCCGCATCCTCCAGGTGGGCGCCCTTGGCATCGGCATCGCGCACGCGGACAT
>DAORCZ010000742.1:2809-4587 GCA_035345735.1 Pseudomonadota bacterium
TAGGCCGCATCCTCCAGGTGGGCGCCCTTGGCATCGGCATCGCGCACGCGGACATAGGCCGCTGCGGCCTCGGCGTACTCGCCGCCGTAGTAGTGCGACTCGGCGAGGAGGTAGCTGTATTCGTAGGCGTTCTTCGCCGCTGGATGCTGCTTGAGGAAGGTGGCGTACGACTGCGCCGCCTGACGGTACTCGGCCCGGGCCTGCGCGAGGAGCTTGGGATCTTTCGCCTTGAGCGCCCGCTGCCTGAGCTCCTGCGCGCTGGCGTGGCGATTGGTGATCGCGTTCATCAGCGAGGCATCGGCAAGCTCGGTCGCGGCTTCGATGGCGGCGGCGTTGTCGCGGTTGGCGTCGAACCAGGCACTGCCCGGGGCATAGTCGCGGGCCAGCGCCTCGCGAGCCCGCAGGGCCTGCTCGAAGCTGCGCTGACGATCGAAGGCCTGCGCCACCCGGCCCTGCAGCTTGGGATTGTCGGCAGCCAGCGGAGCGCGAGCGATGGCGCCCTGGTAGGCCTCCGCGGCGCGACCGTACTCGGTGCGGTCAAACCACAGATCGCCGAGGCGAATCAGCACCTCGCGCACGTGCGGCTCGCTCTCGCGGCCTTGATAGAAACGCGTCAGACGCGGCACGCCAGCTTCGGCATCGGTCTTGCCGTCGCCATCCCAGTCTCGCTCGGCGAACGACAGCGCCAGGTACTGAATGGCTTCGGTGCGCAGCGAAGAACCGCCGCCACCCGTCGGCTGGGCTCGACTGGCATCCGGTGAGGCGGCCGCTGCGCCGGGCTTGCTGGCCTGATCGGCGAACACCACGAGGTCGTCAAAGCGCCGCACCGCCTCGGCAAAGCGATCCTGGCGATAGAACGTCCAGGCCAGCTTGTACAGCGCCTTGTCGTAATACGGCGAGTCGCGGAACGGCAGCACTTGGCTGTAGGCAGCGACGGCCGGCTCAAGCTCGGCGCGGTCGAAGTGGACCTCGCCGATGCGCGTCCAGCTCTCGGCCAGGAAGCGCGACTCGCCGCGCAGGGGCTGGCAGCCTTGGTAGAGCTCAGCCTTGCCCTTGCGCCCCGGCCAGGGCGCGGGCTCGCCGAGCGCGCGGTACTTGTTGGCACAGACCAGCCCGAGCAACGCCTGGCGGGCTTCGGCATCGCGGCCCATCTCGCCCTGGCAGTAGCCGAGTAGGTAGTGAACACCATCGCTCAGGCGATAATTGGGATATTCACGTAACAGGCGCTGATACAGACGGATGCTGGGGTCGTAGTTGGGGATGCCCGTGTTGAGATCGGCACTACCGCCGCCCGCCCCTTGCTCTTTGACACGGCTCGCGAACTCTTCGCCCGAGCGCTCGAAGTAGAGCTCCGCCAGGCGAAACAGCGCGTCGGGGGCGAAGCGCGGATGGTAGGGATAGCGGGTCAGAAACTCTTCGAACTTGGCGATGGCGGCCTGCCGCTCCTCGCGCTCGCCGCGCTCTTCGTCGGTGATGCGGGTGTGGTAATCGCGGCTGACCTCGACCCGACGGCGCTTGTAGTTGTCTTGGCCCAGCTCCAGCGTCGCGGCGCGTAGCTGCTCGGCCGTTTCGAGGTAGCGGCGCAGATCTTCGGTGACATCGGGGTCGGCGGTAGGCGGTGCGGCCGGCTCTCGGCTCGACGAGGACGGTGCCGCGGCGGGACCGAATTCGTCGTCGAGGATGCGGAGATCGCGCTTCTGCTCGCGCGACAGCTCAGCCATCTTGTCGCTGTGCTGGACCTTGCGGGCCCAGGCGACATCCAGCTCACCGGCCTCGGC
>DAORCZ010000743.1:0-4583 GCA_035345735.1 Pseudomonadota bacterium
GCGGGGGACTAGGGCTTCTTCAGCTGGCAGGTGAAGCCGAGGATCAGCGTACCGCCGGCGTGCTTGGTGCCGGCCTGCAGCATCGTGCCACCGTTATCGATCAGCACGACAGTGCTCAGCAGCTTGGCGGCGCCATCGAAGAGCTCTAGGCGAAGACGCAGGCGCTGCTTACCCTCTTTTTCGACCTTCTCTAAGAACTGCAGGCTGCCGCGGTGCTCGCCGGGGATGTTGAAGCTCTGCGGGCTGTTTCGCGGCAGGGTTAGATCCTGCTTGTCGATCTGCTTGAAGCTCTTCCATGCCGACAGAGCGGGGCTCTTGAGCTGGCCCTTGAGCGGCTCAAGCTGTGCATCAAAGGCGCTGCCCTCGTGCAGGGCGTGAATGGTGCGCACCAAGCAGCTGGCGGTCTCTTTGGCGTCGTCAGGGCTTGCGGCTTTGGCCGTCGCGGGTGCAGCGGCGGCGGGGGCGCTGCCCTGTGCGTAGGCGGATGGGGTCAGCGCAAGGCCCAGCAGCGCGGCGATGGCAAGGGGCGCCCGGCGCGGCCGACCGTTTGCGGATGCCGCTAGCGAGGCCGGCTGAGGAGTCGCGAAGACAGAGAGTGGCGAGGCAGACTTCACAGGCTTTCCCATTGATCGGTCTCTTGGTGATCGAACCAGATAAGCGCCGTTTCACGGCCGTGCTCGTCGGGGATGGCGATGACGGTGGCGCTCTCGCCGGCGACTTCAAGCTCTTCGACATCGCAGCGATTGCTGACGCTGGGGGTCGAGCGCAGGAGCGCCAGCAACGCCGCCGCCGCGGCCAGCGTGCTGAACACCGCCGTCAGGCCAATCGAGCGTCGGCGCTTGTGTCGGGCCTCGTCCAGCGAGCGTACGGTGCCTAGGGCCGGCGCCGGGCGGCTGTCGAGCCCCTGGGCATCGAGCTTCTGTTCGAGGCTGGCCCACAGATCCAGCCCGGCAAGCTGATCTTCGGGCGGCGTGTTGGCGTGACGCACCGCCGCCGAGACCTCGGCCAAGGCGAGGAGCTTCTGGTGTTCTTCCGGGGTGAGCTCCGCCCGCAGCGCTTCGGCCTCTGGGGCCGGCAGCTCACCGTCGTGCAGTCTGCTGAGCAGGGGGTCTCGCGATGACATGTGGGTGTCAGGCCAGGTTGGCCGCCTCCTTAGTGGAGCCAGGCTCGGCAAAGTCCTGCAGCAGCTGCTGCATCTGGCGCCGGGCGTGAAACAGTCGGCTCATCACAGTGCCCTCGGGACATTCGAGGACATCGGCAATCTCTTTGTAGGACAGTCCCTCGACCTCGCGCAGCAGCAGCACCGAGCGATGGCTCTCGCTCAGCTGTTCGAGGGCAGCATTGATGCGCTCGCGCAGCTCGCGGTTGTGCAGCGCCTTGGCGGGGTCGAAGCGCAGCCGCCCCGGCGAGATCTGGTCGGCGGGACTCCCCGCTTCCTCGTGCGCAATGCGCTCGTCGAACTCGGACTGGTTGCCCCGCCCCGCTTTGCGGCGCAGATCGATGCACAGGTTCACCGTGATGCGGTACAGCCAGGTGTAGAAGTTCGACTGCCCATGAAACGTGTCGAGGTGGCGATACACCTTGAGGAACGCTTCCTGGCTGACGTCGCGGGCCTCGTCGGGGTCGCGGACAAAGCCCAGGGCTAGCGAGTACACCCGTCGCTGATAGCGATCGACCAGCACCCGGAAAGCCGCCCGGTCGCCGCGGCGGATTCGCTCGATCAGCGCCGCCTCTTCCTGGCGTAACGGGGCCTGCTCGCCACGCGCGGCGCGGTCGGCCTGTCGTTCGTCTACGGCTGGGGTGGGGTCCGGGGCTTTTGCAGTCAATGTTCGCCATGTCTCGACTCCGTCCGGTGTGCGACTGCTGACAGGGATGGACGAAGTCTGTGATTAGTCATTCACAGGAACAGTGTGAACCTACGTTATCAGGTTTGCTGCCAGGTCTACACCGGAACTGCGGCCGGTTGGACCGCCAGCCGCGCGAGGTCGAAATCCCCCTACGACAGCCCCTTTCGCGACTGGTGGCAGTCGGGGAATAATACCTCTGCGTCGTTCGCCACTCTGGGTCGGAGACGGCGCTCCGAAAACGCCGACCCGGCCAAGCCCCCAAGACAGAAGATCGACAGCCGATGCCCACCGACCGCGGCGAGCCACTAGCTGGCTCGCATCCCCCAAAGGCCCCGTCGCCCGCTGCCCCGCTGGCCTGGTTCTTGAGCCAGGTGCGGCGGCGTCTGCAGCGTCGGGTCCTGGTGCGGAAAGCGCTGATCTGGCTGTCCGCGGGCTTGGTTTCGCTAGCGACCTTGATGTCAGTGGCTGGCCTGACCGGGCCCTCGTCAGCCTGGCTGCCGCTGTTTGTCGTCTGGTGCCTGAGTGTGCTGGGGTCGGCGGCGGTGCTGCTGTATCGCACCCTGCACCTGCCACCCAGCGACGGCGAGATCGCGCGTTACGTCGGCGGGCATGTGCCCGATCTGCGCTCGGACCTGCTGTCGGTGGTGGAGCTTGCCCAGTCCCCCCCCGTCGGTTGCTCGCCGGGCCTTATCGCCGAGCTCGGCCAGCGCACCTCGGCGGCCGCGGCGACGCTGGACGTGCGACGGCTGGTCGATTTTCGTCCTCTGCTTCGTCCCGCGCTGATCGCCGCCGGCGTGCTGCTGCTGTTTCTGCTGCGGCTCGGCGCCATGCTCGGCGGGGCCCGCCTGCTGTTGCAGTCCCCGCCACCGAATCCCATCGCGGTCAGCAGCGGTCCGTTGCTTGGTGACCTGCGCCTGCTCCTGACCTATCCGCGCTACACCGCGCTGCCGCCTCGCGTCGTGCCCAGCTCTTCCGGCGATGTCACGGTGCTGCCCGGGACCGAGGTTCGGGTCGAAGCGCGCGTGCTGATTCCCGTCGAGCGCGCCCACGCCGTCCTGCAGCTTGAGGGGCGGCAGCAGAACATCCCGGTGCAGATCGTGCGGCCTCCGCCCCGTGCCGATGGTCCGCATCATCCGCTGCTCGTCGCGACGTTTACTGCGCAGCAGAGCGGCTCGTACTTCTTTGTGATCGAGCGCGGCTATCAGGACCGCGTCCGCGAGCGCGATGCGCACCGCCTGGATATCGAGCGCGACCAGCCGCCACGCGTGGAGCTTTTCGCCCCCGCCGATGAGCTAGAGGTCACCTCGGTGCGTCGCATTGAGCTTGGCTACAGCGCCGAAGATGATCTGGGCCTGGGCGATGTCGATCTGGTCTACAAGATCGGCAACGGCGGCGAGCGTCGCAAGCGGGTGCGCAGCGTCGCCGACAGCGGCAAGAAAGGCGAAGCCGTCCGCGCCGCCCCGGTACGCAGCCTGGCCGCCAAGATGGAGTGGGATCTCAGCGAGATCGATCTCTCACCTGGGACCTCGGTCGTCTACTTCATGGAGGCGCGCGACCTGGATACGGTCAGTGGTCCCAACGTCGGTCGCTCGCGCTCGTACGTTCTGCACGTCTTGAGTCCGCGCGAAAAAGCCGACGCGCTCCTTGCCAGCCAAGAGCAGCTTCGGGAACAAGCGATTCAGCTCTTGGGCGATCGCATCGACTGGGGGCGCGCGCTCTTGGCCGGCCCCACCCCGGCGACCGCGCCGCCCGCCCCCGAGGCGCGCGAGCCGACCCTCGATAACTGGGAGCGCTTGCAGGCCGTTCACCGTCGTGCCGAGACCCTTCTGGTCCAGCTTGGGCACGTCGGACGCGGTCAGCCTAGCGGGGGCAGTGGCGCGGCCAAAGATCTGCTGTCGACGCTGCAAGAGATCGGTCATCGCCTCGGCAAGCTGACGCAAGAAGAAGAGGCGCTGCTGAGCGAGCTGCGCACCCGTCGTCTGCAGGTCACCGCCGCCGCGCATCGCAAGGCCCTGACCGGCAAGGATGTCGCGGGCCTAAACGAGCGCCACATCGTTGAGCTAGAGCGCGACACGCTGCTGCTCGATGACCTGATTGGTCGGCAGCGCATGGAAGAGCTGCTCGCCATTGGGGACGAGATGTCGTCGCTGCGCGATCGCATGAAGCAGCTCTTTGCCGACTACAAGCGCGCCCCCAACGATGCCCTGCGGCGCGAGATCGAGCGCGAGCTACGGGCCTTCGAGCGTCGCCTGGCCGAGCTGGCCGAGCGGGCGCAGCGCCTGGGCCAAGAAGTGCCGGAAGAGTTTCTCAACCGCGAAGCGCTGGGCCAGAACGACATGCAGAACCGGCTCGATCGCATGCGCGATCTTTTGCAGAAGGGCGATGTCGACCGCGCGCTCGCCGAGTTCGAGCACATGTCGCAGGTGCTCGACGGCCTGATCAAAGGCATGGAACAAGGGCTGCGCAGCTATCGCCGCGAGCGCTTCACGGCCGAGGAGAAAGCGCTGGCCGAGCTTGAAAATCGCATCAGTGATCTGGTGCATGACGAGGAGCTGCTGAAGCGCCGCACCGAGGAGCTCAAGCAGCACGCCAGCGCGCGGGCCCGCCAGCTGGTGCGCGATCGCGCTGAGTCGCTGTCGCGCAAGCTACAGCCGGAAGTGGCGCGGCTGCGCAAGCTGCTCGCCGACATCGATGCCGCACCGCTTGGCCCCTGGGGGACCGACGAAAAGGACAAGG
>DAORCZ010000744.1:0-4583 GCA_035345735.1 Pseudomonadota bacterium
AAGGCTGGGGCCGCCCGGGACCTTTTTTTTCGGCGCCCCGACGGAAAAAAAGCGTCCCGGAAAGCGGGGGCCCCAGCCGTGCAGCAAGCCCTCGCCAAAGTCATCCACAGCAAGCTCTGAAAAAAGCAGCGAGTAAGGCTGGGGCCGCAGCGGATCTCGTTTTTTCGGCGCCCCGACGAAAAAATGAGTCCGCGTCCGCGGGGCCCCCAGCCGTGCAGCAAGCCCTCGCCAAAGTCATCCACAGCCCAATCTGTTCCCCACAACCCTACGCACCACCCCCACCACCACCCGCCTCGCTCTGAAAAATCGCCGGCACATACTTCACCTCCGCAAAATTCTTCACCACACACTCCGTGTGAACCACCCGCGAAGCCCGCTTATCGATCGTGTCCCGCCAAAGCTCGTTCTTGCGAAAGTACTTCCCCTCCCGCCGCAGAAACGCATGCTCACGCTCATAGACGTGATAGCTGTGCGGCAGCACCGCATCGACGCGCAGCTCGCCTTCTAGACACTTGGCCGACAGCCACAAACGGATCTGGAAGGTGTGCGGCGTGTCGTTTTTGATCTGCAGATCGCGATAGTTGTAAAAAACCGTCGCACCGCTCGCGAAGGGCAGCACGCGCCCCTCATCGGGAAACGGATCGAAGCTGTGGTGATGCCGCTCAACGACGGTAAGCGGGCTATGCAAAGCCAGCCAGTACAGCAGGTTCGAGATCTGACAGATCCCCCCACCGATGCCCGCCCGCGCCTCCCCCAGCGACAGCTCCATCCCCGGCAGGTAGCCCTTGCGCCGCGTCGGCAAACCCACGCGCTGACAGAACGAAAACGTCTCGCCCGGACGGATCAGCAGGCCATCAATGCGGCGAAGCGCGATGCGCAGGTTTTCGACCTTGTTGTATTGCAGCTGCCGATCGCTATCGCCGAGCTTCTTGATCAGCACCGACTGATGCTTCTTTACGCGATACGGCAACCGCTCCGCCGTCTGCTCCGCCGCAAAGCGCTGCCCACCGCAGACCCAGCGACCGTAGCGATGCAGCCGATGCGCCCACACCGAAAGAAAATAGAAAAGCGGATGTACCTGACTGAGCAGCCGGCGGCCCATGCCTGTCTCCTTTGGCCGCAGACTGCCGGACCCAGATGCCACCGCGATGGCGACCCGCAGGAGAAGTCAGGGAAAAGCTGTGCAGAACTTTTGCACGCCATGCAAAAGTCCGACGCTCAGGGACGCCGACCTAGTGCCCCTTGCGCAGCCGCTCACCGACGCGCGCCTTGTAATACTTCGAGGGCAGCTCGTGCCCCACCCAGATCGCGACGCGCTCGCTGGTGTCGACCAGGGCTTCCAGATCGATGCCCGTTTCGATGCCCATGCCGTGCAGCATGTAGACGACGTCTTCCGTCGCCGCGTTGCCGCTAGCGCCCGGGGCATAGGGACAGCCGCCCAGGCCACCCAGCGCGCTATCGACGGTGGTGATGCCCAGGCTGACCCCCACCAGGATGTTGGCCAGCGCCGTGCCGCGCGTGTCGTGAAAGTGCAGCGCCAGCTCCTCGCTGGGGCAGAAGGCAAGCAGGCGACGCAGCACATGATCGACCTGCACCGGCGTCGCCACGCCAATCGTATCGCCCAGCGAGATCTGATAGACGCCCAGCGCCCGCAGCTTGCGCACCAGATCTTCGACCCGCTCGACATCGACCGCGCCCTCGTAGGGACAGCCATATACCGTCGAGACATAGGCGCGCACCCGCACCCCCGCCTCGCGCGCCGGCCCCACCACCTCGCCAAACGCCTGCAGCGTCTCTTCGATCGTCTTGTTGACGTTCTTCTTGTTGTGCGTCTCGGAGGCCGACAGGAACACCGCCACCTCGCGCATGCCCGCCTGCACCGCCGCATCCATGCCGCGCCGGTTCGGCACCAGGCACGAGTAGTGCACCCCTGGCCGCCGCGCTACCCCGCGCGCCACGTCGCTGGCATCCGAAAGCTGCGGGATCCACTTGGGATTCACGAAGCTCGTGATCTCGATGTGGGAAAGCCCGGTCGCCGACAAGCTGTCGATCATCGCGATCTTGTCGCCGGTCGGCACCATGCGCCCCTCGTTCTGCAAGCCATCGCGCGGACCGACTTCGTAGATCGTCACGTGCGACGGCAGCGTGCGAAACAGGCTCTCTGGAAGATGCGGGCTCGACATCGGGCTCTCAGCAGGGCAAGGGTTGTGCGGCGCGTGTTTTCAAGTCTACTCCGACCATGATCAAAAACAGATCGCCCGCCCCCTACTTCCCAGCAATCGTCATGCGGCTGACGCGCACGGTCGGGGTCATGGTCGATGAGCGGCGGTCGAGGTCGTTGCCGACGGCGTCGATGTTCTTGAGCAGGTCGTCGAAGTTGGCCGAGATGGTCACTTCCGAGACCGGCTGGCCTAGCTTGCCATCGACGATGAGGTAGCCGCCGGCGCCGCGCGAAAAGTCGCCGGTCACAGGGTTGAAGCCGAAGCCCATCATCTCGGTGACGTAGAGGCCGCGCGGCAGGTCAGCGACGATTTCACTCCCGCTCTGCGTTCCGGGTTCGAGGATGAAGTTGCTGGTCGTGACGTGCGGCGAGCCAGCGCCACTGCGACCGGCGCAGCCGTTGCTCTTGCGACCGAGCTTGCGCGCCGAGTAGGTGTCGAGGAGATAGGTCAGGAGTACGCCATCGCGCACCACCTGATTGCGCCGCGAGGGCAGGCCTTCGCCATCAAACAGTCGCGAGCCAGGCAGGCGATCGATCAGCGGATCATCGACGACGTTGACGAGCGGCGAAGCGATGAGCGTCCCTTCGCGACCACACAGGTAGCTGCCCTTGCGATAGATGGCGCCGCCCGAGATCACTCCGGCGAGCGTCCGCAAGAGCGTCCGCGCGAGCTCCGGATCAAAGACCACCGGCAGCTCGCAGGTGGCGATCTTTTCGGCGCCCAGGCGACGCAGCGCGCGGGCTCCCGCTTCGCGACCAACCGCCTCGGGAGCCATGAGCTGCGAGCGAAAGCGACCGCCACTCCAGTACGAGCCGCTGCGCTTCTTACCCCCCGCGTCGTCGCACAGCACCTCGACCGACATCGACTGGTAGGTGCTGCGGCTGCTGCCGACAAACAGAATGCCGCCGGCATCGCCGCAGGCGAACGAGCCCACGCCGATGGTGCGACCATAGCTACTGCCATGGCCCGCCCGCAGCTTGTCGGACACCGACAGCGCGGAAGCCTCGCACTCTTTGGCAATCTGCAGCGCGGCGGCGGCATCGATGGCCATCGTGCTGTCGTCCCAAAGGTGTAGCTCGCGCGGGGCATCGGCGGGGACCACAAGCTCGTCGCGACCGGGCAGCTCGTTTAACGGATCGGGCTCAGCGAGACGACACAGCGCCACGGCGTTCTGCACGAACTGCCCAAGCCCCGCCTCGCTGAAGTCCGAGGTGTAGGTCAGCGACGAGCGATGATCTTTGAACACGCGCAGCCCGACGTGCTTGCTCTGCGCTTCGTGGACCAGCTCGGCCTCGCCGGCCCGCACGCGCACCGACAGTTCGCTGCCGCGGCTCACCACGACTTCAGCCGACTGCCCCCCGGCCCGCATCACCATGTCGACCAGGCGCAGGGAGAGCTCGCGCACCGCGGCTTCCGCCGGCTGACCCGAGCCCGCTTCCAGCGCCGGGGTCGCAACTAAGGAGGAGGAGGAGGAGGCCGCAGGCGACGTCGCCCCAGCCGAGGACACAGGAAGCGCGCTCATGCTTTGGTTCCTCCGACGGTAATCGCCGCGATCTTGACCGTCGGCGTGCCGATGCCGACCGGCACCGACTGACCCTCTTTGCCGCAGGTCCAGCTGCCATCTGACAGCGCAAAGTCATGGCCGACCGCCGTGACCTTGGTCAGCACATCCGGGCCATTGCCGATTAGCTGCACGCCCTTGAGCGGCGCGGTCAGTCGGCCGTCTTCGATGAGGTAGCTCTCGGTCAGCGAGAAGACGAAGTCGCCGCTCTGGATATCGACCTGCCCCCCCGAGAAGCGGCGAGCGTACACGCCGCGCTTGACCGAGCGCAGGATGTCCTGCGGATCGTCTCGGCCGGCTAGAAGATAGGTGTTGGTCATGCGCGGCATTGGCGAGACGCGGAACGACTCGCGACGCCCGTTGCCCGTGGGCTTCACGCCGGTCAGTCGCGCCGACAGCGAGTCCTGCATGTACGCACGCAGCACGCCGTCTTCGATCAGCACGCTGCGCCCCGACACTTCGCCTTCGTCGTCGACGTTGATCGATCCGCGGCTGTGCGGCAGCGTGCCATCATCGACGACCGTGCACAGCGACGAAGCCACTGGCTGGCCGATGCGATCGGCGTAGTTCGAGGTCTTCTTGCGGTTGAAGTCGGCTTCCAGCCCGTGCCCCACCGCTTCGTGCAAAAGAATTCCCGAATCGCCGGCCGCCAGCACGACTTCCATTTCTCCCGCCGGGGCCTCGCGCGCATCGAGCATGGCCAAGGCCACGCGCACCGCTTCTTTGGCGTGTGCCTCCGGCGAGTGATCGGCGAAGTAGGACAGGCCCAAGCGACCGCCGCCGCTGCTCGATCCGCTCTG
>DAORCZ010000745.1:0-4571 GCA_035345735.1 Pseudomonadota bacterium
TGCTGGCCTCGGTCTCTTCGGCGCCAGGCATGAGGCCAGTGCGTACCTCAGCCCACTTGGCATCAACGAAGTGGACCCGGGCGGGTACACCGCCGCGGAGCAGTCGCCCGATGCACTGCCAGACCAGCACCAGCTGTGTCCAGAGTAGGCCCGAGCGCTCTGTGTCATCAAGCTCGCGGTATGTACCCTTCCGGTCGTTGGCCGGTGAAGCGTCGCGCCAGCGCTTGTCGGCTTCGCTCCGTAGCCACACCCCGGCTTCTCCGATTGTAGCGACCTCGCACGTGGGTGCTGCACGCATGGCCCAAGCATTGAGCTTCTGGATGGCAACATTCAAATCGCCTGGCACCGGCATTGGTCGAGTCAAGAAATAGATGCTGCCTATGGCTGCTTCCTGGCCAACGAGGATGTTGTGCCCTCGCTCGATCGCCTGCAGTGGAGCGATAAGGAACTGTATCCCCTCCATCTCTGGCAACCGAGCCAGGTTGCTTCGGCGCAGCTTCGCCTGGGGGCGACGTAGTTGCAGATCGCCGTCGGTGTCTGGGATGAGTGCGACGACGGCCTCACCGGCCTCCACGCCCAGTGCATCGGCGAGCGCATGCTCAACATGCTCAGCCTCCTCATAGCTGCCGACTACCAGCAGCGCCCGCCGACGATGTGCGGGCAGGTGTGCGAACTCAAGATCGAACTGGTTGCGTGCTACTCCGCCAACCATCGAGCGCTTGGCGAGAGCCCGCACCATGGCAACCAGAGCGTTGATGCGATCCTGAGCTGCGGGTTTTCCCGACACATGCAGGAACTTGCCACCGGCGCGCGGGTCAGGATCGGGGACAAAAGTGAACAGGCAGCGAGTTTGCCCGGTCTGATCGGGGCGTCCCGGCAGCAGCGCGTAGTCGGGGGCCTTATCGAGGTGGTAGCGCCACGAGCCCGGGGCCCAGGATGTGCCGCTGGTGAGCAGTACGTGGGGTCCGGCGATCCCGTCGCTTTCGCCAAAGGCGTCGTGCATGTGGTAGAGCAGCGCCCGCCCCAGGCCGCGAAGGCGGAAGAATCGAAGCTCACCTTGTCCAGTGTCCTGCGGGTCGTAGTACTGGAACCCCAGGATCGCGCCGGTCGGTGCCTCCGGAATCAGCCGGGTCACACTCTCGGACGGCGGGTAGAATAGCCCACCACCACCCTTGTCGAGATCCAGAACCTCCTCGGCTGACGGCCAGGCGGCGATCAGGGAGTGGAGTGACTGGTCAAGCACGGTTACCATCAGCGCTGCCAGCAGCTGTGTAGCTATGGTGTCACGTACCTGGCGATTCAGGCGGCGGGTCTCAGGGACAAGGGTGCCGAGCGAGTCGATCACCAGATCGAGGACTTCCTCGCGCTCGCTCCCCAGTAGCTCCAGCTGTATGATCTCAACCCAGGCAGCACTAAGCGGAGCCTGCTGGCCACGTCGTGCCGAACCCATTGGACGATCGGCAATCTGCGCGGTCGCTTCAAGAAAGCGAGCAGTATCGCAGCTATGGGTCTGCTCCAGGTAATAGGCGATGCGTTGGAGCAATCGGCGCCCGTTAAAGTAGGTTGTACGCAGCCAGTGGCGTAAGCGATCGTCGTCGCGCACCAGGCGCAGCAGACAGTCAGCAGCGCGCTGAGCGTTGTTTTGGGCCGTCAGCCAGCGGTCGAATTCGCGCGACCGTCCGACGAGCGGGCGACCTGGGCGGTAGACCTGGCGGGCGACCTGGGTGTAGAGCCGGTCGAGCCATGAGTCTGAGCGACCAATAAGCACCTCGGTCTGGGCGAAGCGGTCGTCAAACTGCACCTGCACCATGTCCGCTTCGTCAACCAGAACGACATCGGCCGACCACATCACCAGCTCGATGAAGCGCATCCGCTCCTGGATAAAAGGGCGCTGCGGGCTACTGGCAAGCAGGCTTGCTGGGGTGGCCAGCCAGATCTTGGCATCAAGGAGTGCCTGGCTCGTCTGGTGGACCGGGCAGACCGGGAGAAACGGACAGTCATAGCGGCGCGGCTCACTACCCTCCTCGCCGGCGGGCGGCTCGGCCAGGGTCGTACAAGGCTCCTGCCCGGTCGGAATGGGGCGGGCGTCCTGCCTTAGGCCGTCGAGCGGGCAGAGCGTTGAGAGGGCAGTGAAACCCGGGTGAGCAAGCTCTAGTCCGATCTCATTGCGATCACGTTCGGCGGCATGCAGCCGATTCAGATGGGCAAGGCGAGTACTGCGCCCGATGAGCGGCACGGCTACAACCTTATCATCATCTCGTCGCAGCCGCTCATAGGTGTCAAGCTCGCGCAGTAGGGTGGCGACGTCGCCATAGACGAGCACGACGCGGAGCCCCTTCCGGGCAAGGTGGGTCGAAAGCACGGTGAGTAGCGTGGACTTGCCGCTGCCGAGCATACCGATCATATGGCGCAGGCCGTCGAGGCAGAGGGTGTCCGTCTCGGCGAAACCGTCGGCGGTGACGAGACGCAGCTGGATCTCGCGCATGGTTCGCTCCCAGCGGTCGCTCCCAAGTGAGCGGTCCATCCAGCGCGACGTGGCGACAAGCTCGTTCAGAGTGACATTGATTGGAGCGCGCTCGCGCTGTGGGGTGAGGCTGTTGGCGACGTAGCGCCGGGCCAAGGCGGCAGAGCGGCCGTCGACCTCGACCTCATAGGGCTCGCGGTTCACAATAAAGCGGTAGACGCCTGCGGGTGCAAAGCGCGGCCGCTCGACCTCCCAGGGCGGAGGCGTTCCAAGGGCCGCCTGCAGTAGCGCCTGCCGCTCTGGGGCGAGCGTGGTGAGCTGGGTAACGATTGCTCCGTTGTGAAGGGAGTAGATTGGGTAGGGTGCGGGAAGCTGACGGTACTGGGCAAGCCAGCGCGTCCACGTGCTACGACCCAGCGGGGCCCGGAGGTGCAGTCGCGCCCGGGTAATCGCCTTACGGGCCGCATCAGACAGGGCCACGCGAGCCGGGAACGGGTAGCCATTCATGATTGCCCAGGCTTGCTCCGGATCCTCGCCGGGAAGATACTCGGCGAGCAGTGTGAGAATCAACTCAGTCTCGAGCAGGTCAGCTGCGGGCATTGGGATTCGGCCGTATGCAGTGCGGGCAGCCTCAAACTCCTTGGTGAGCGTCGACCGCCAGGTCATGGTGTCACGCATGGCCAGCCTCCTTTCGCCGGCCGATCGCATGAAGCAGATCGCTGATGGTCACAATCGCGAAATCATCACTCCGCACCAGATTGCGAAGTGTTGCGAGGTACGACCGGTTCTCACTGACTCTCGCGTCAGGTATGGCGAAGAATGCGCGCTGCCAATCAGGTGCTCCGTCAGCAAAGGTGGTAAGGCGCCGGCCAAGCAGGTGAGGGTGTTTCCAGTCCTTGACGTCAATAGCCCACACCTCGCCGTTCTCGAAGACTACCCGCAGGTCGTAGCGGTCATAGAATGGCCAGAGCTGACACGACAGGCCCATCGCCTCTATTCGACGGGCAAGGGTGAGCTCATATACGCCGGGGGCGATTACATACTGGCGGATAGCCCGGCGGGCGCGAAGTGGTGGGTCAGCAGAGTCGTAGGGACGGGTCGCAGTTCCACGGCTAAAGTTGTCAGTGAGCGTGCGACAGCGCGGACTACCGCAGCGGAGACGATTGTCAGCCCGCTCGAGCGTCCAGCCGCAATGACCGCATAGGAGCAACTGGCCGTTATGGATGGCGGTGCCAGGAATGCGCTCATACATCTCGTGGAGCGTGGCGGCGAAAGGGCTGAGCTCGCGTCTGGCCCCAGCGTCGCTGAGATCATCTTGAGTGGCCACTGGGTGTTCGATCAGGTAGCGCCGGAAGGTCACATACCCCTCCTGGTTGCGTCGAGCTTGGGCTTGTGAACGTACCCCGGCCATCAGCGACTCACTCAACTCTAACTCAGCGTCGCCTGACACGAGGTTCTGCGCCAACTCGCGGCACAAGGACGTGAGTTCATCTCCATCATCCAATAGTGGCTCGTCATAAAGGCGCCCGGCTGGGCCAAGCGGGAGCGGCCAATCTGCTGGTGCAACCCGGCACCATAGGTTAATCACCTCGCCTAAATGCGCCGGTGCCGCGACCCCGCGGGTGAGACACTCGAGAGTGAGCATGCGCGCTCCGCGCTCCCAGGCATCGTCGTAAGGCGCACGGAGGGCTTCACCAGCTTCAACACGCATTGAAAGGCGGGTCAGACCAGCTGCAAGAAGCGGCACGATCAAATCATTGATTGGGATTTGAACAGCTAGGTCGGGGGCAGTTTGTCCTAGTACAGCCAGACCCGACGGGGTAAGATGGAGCGAACGGGCTTGGCCACTCCAATCGACGTAGTTTGGGCGTAATCGGGTGAGCTGGCGTTGGATCGTGCCACGGCTACTGCTTGGGAGTCCGGCAGCAAGCGCGATCTCTGCGAGCGTAGGATTCTGCCCGCCGTTGTCACGCATGACTTTGTCGATGAGACGGAGCAGTGCGATATCAGCATCGGTAAGATCTGCCATACGACCTCGCAACATTTGTTGCAGAAACATTTGTTGCCAGTATAGTGAATTCGCTCGGATGTGTCAAGAGGGGAGTGG
>DAORCZ010000746.1:0-4558 GCA_035345735.1 Pseudomonadota bacterium
CCGTGACCTAGCTCGCCGTCGTAGCGCAGCGGCCGGCCATAGAGATCCGTCAGCCGCCCGCCGGCTTCGTGCAGGATGATCTCGGGCGCCGCGGTGTCCCAGAGCTTGGTCTTGCTGGCAGGGTTCACGTACAGGTCGCGATCCCCCGCGCCGAGCAGCGCCAGCTTAATGCCGACGCTGCCAATCTGTAGCTCGTCGCGAATGCCAGCCTTCTGCCGCATCTCGACCACCATCGGTTCACGCACGCTGGCCGAGGACACCATTCGCGCCTGCCCGAGCTCAGAGATGCTCGACACGTGCATGCGCTGCGCCGGCCCGCCGCCCTGCGACTGGTAGGCACCACGTCCGCGCGCCGCCCACCACAGCAGGTCTTCGATGGGCTGATGCACCGCGCCCAGCACGGGCACGCCATCCAACAGCAGCCCGATCATCACCGAATAACCCGGCCGACCGGCGATGAAGTCCTTGGTGCCGTCGATCGGGTCGATGAGCCAGGTGCGGCGAGCGCCCCGCCGTGCCCCATCATCGGGAATCTCTTCGCTCAAGATGGCATCGGCCGGGAAGGCCTGCCTGAGCTCGGCAATGCAGAAATCGCTGACGGCGCGGTCGGCCGCGGTCACTGGCTCGTCGGCATCTTTGAAGTCGATCTGGACGGCTTTGCCACCGCCGTGCCAGGCCACAAAGTAGGCATGCGCTAGCTGGCCGGCGCGCCGCGCGAGGCTGCACACCGTCTGAATCTCGTGCTCGGTTTCGTCGACGCTCACGGCGCGCACTGTATATGCAAGGCGACGGGAGACAAAGGGCTTTCGGCGCAATGTGGGCTTTGCCTGCTTGGGGGGATTGATATAGTCGCGGCGATGATGCGCTCTAGAACCCTCACCGACAGCCGCGGAGGCGACCCGTCTTGTTCGGACCACCCGGCCGCACAGCTTGAGATCATGCGCTCGGAGACGTTCCCGTTTGCCGAGCGTTTCGCGCACGACGTCTCTCCGCTGGGTCCGGTGGCCTATTTCACGGCGGGTGAGTCTGCTGACCTGCCTGACGTCGTCCTGCTGCACGCGCTGGGCATGAACTACACCGAATGGGAAGTGCTGGCGCCGCTTTTGGCCAAGCACACCCGCGTCGTTGGTCTGGACATGCTGGGTTGCGGTCACAGTGCGCAGCCCAGTCGCCCCTACGGCCTGCACGAAATCACGCAGGCAACCTGGGCCCTGTTGCGCAAGCTCAACCTGCGTCAGCCGGTGCTCATGGGCCACTCCTTCGGCGGGCGGGTTGCGCTGGAGCTAGCGCTGCGCGAACCACGTCATTTTTCGGGACTGATGCTGCTCAACAGTGCGGGCTTCATCCGCTATCCCGCGCTGTACGAAAAGCTCGGGCGGCTGCTGCTCAAGCCGCGGCTCGTCGGTACCCTGCTGCTGGGGGCGGGACCGCTGCTCGCCCGTCGCATCTTCGCCAGCGAGACGCCCAACAGCGAGCGATTCTTGTCGCAGGTCCTTGGGCGCTGGGAGTCGGCCTACGCCTATCGCTTTGCCCAGCACGCCTGTCCCATGCTGTCCGATCTGGTGTCAGATGTCCTCGATCGCCTGTCCGAGCTAAACCTGCCCATCTCGGTGCTGTGGGGCGACGAGGATGTACTGCTGCCGTATCGCGAGGTCGAGCCAGCGCTGCGTCGCCTGCGCGACGTCCAGATCGACGTCTTGCCGCGCTGTGGTCACATGCCCAATTTGGAGCGCCCCGAGGCCGTATACGAGGCCACGCTGCGCCTACTACGCCGGGCGGTTGCCGGGCATGCTGCGCGCTAAGCGGCCGGTCCTTCGCGCTCTGCTCATGAGCGCGCTCGGGCTGCTGTGCCCGACGCCAGCGACGGCTCACCAACAGTACGCACCATCGCTGGTCAACCGCTACGGCAAGCTAGCGCTGGCGGATCAGCATGGCCTGCGCCTCGTCCACACCCTGATGGTCGGCGGCACCCCGGCGGGCGCCCTGCGGCGCGAGCACGATCGCAGCCGCGACGGTCGCCTGGACCCCGACGAGCAACGCACGCTCTGCACCGTGCTCGGTCAGCGCATGCGCGAAGGGCTGTCGTTGTCGCTCGATACCCAGCCACTGCAGCCGCGGTGGGAGCCCCCCCAGTGCGCGTTCAGCGGCACGGCCGAGCAACCGCTGGATAGCCTGGGCGAGCTGCCGTTTTCCGTCGAGATCTCGGCTTCGTTGGCCCTGCCGCACGACACACGTGAACACCTGCTGCGCTACGAAGATCGGATCGCGGCGCCGCCGATTGGCGAAGTCGAACTGCGCATTGAAGAGGGACCCGGCGCAACGCTGCTGGCCAGCTGGCAGGGTGCCGAGCCGACGGAGCGAGCCCCCACTTCGTCCCCAGTGCAGCGTCAGTTTCAGAGTCTGGGACCGCCGCGCTCGGCGATGTCGGATCGCTCGATCTCGCTGCGCTATCAGCTCAAGCCCGCGCCGCAGACCGCCTCGAATCGCCCCCGCTTCCTGTACGCCCTCACCGCCCTGCTTTTGGCTGCCGGGCTGGCTGCTCTTGCCCGGCGGGTAGTGCGCCACGCGGGCTGAGCGTCCCCCGCCTATCGGGCTAGGAGCGGTCGCCCGCTTCCTGCGCTAGCTTGCTGACCGATTCACCCGGCGTGGTCTCGCCCGCGACGCAGACCAGGTTGCGCCCGGCCCGCTTGGCGCGAAACAACGCCGCATCGGCCGCCGCAATCAAGCCTGAGGCGGTATTGCCATCGGCCGGACAGCTCGCGACACCCACCGAGATCGTCAGACGCCCACCAGGAATGTCACCCGTTGCGGGGAACGGTTCGCTCTGCACGCGCAGCCGCAGCCGCTCGGCCAAACGCCGGGCCACGCGGTGGTCGGCGTTGATTAGCAGGAGCGCGAATTCTTCGCCCCCGTAGCGCGCCACGACGTCATTGACCCGCCGGTGCTCGGCAATCAGCCGGGCCACCCGGCGCAGGACCTCGTCGCCGGTCTGATGTCCGAAGCGGTTGTTGTACTGGCGGAAGTGATCGACGTCGATCATCAGCATGCCCAGCGGAATGCTGGTACGCAGCGAGCGCTCGACCTCAAGCACCAGGTGGTCCTGCAGGTAGCGATGGTTGTAAAGACCGGTCAGGCCGTCGGTCACCGCAAGCTCGGCCAGGCGGCGATTGGCGTCTTCCAGGGCCTGCGTACGATCGCGAATGCGCAGCTCCATCTGCTGCTGCAGCGCGTCGAGATCACTGCGCTTCTTCTGCAGCGAATCGAGCAGCGACTCGTTCTGCCGGCGGAGCCGCACCGACTGCAGGATCAGATCGACCGTCAGATGAAGCTGCGCTGCCTGCAACGGCTTGTGCACGTACAGTACGATGCCGGCCTGCGCCATCTGCGCCTCGCTCGGCGGTACTGAGCCAGGCGCGAGCAGCAGCACCCCCTGCGTCGGGGGGAGTCCGCGCCCCTGCAGCGTTTGCCGCAGCCGCCCCAGGACCTCGAGGCCTGACAGACCCACGACCTGTTCCCCGACCAGCGCGAGGGATAGCCGATCCCCATCGGCTGACAGCGCTTCGGCCCGGGCAACGGCGGCGTCACTGCTGAGGGCCTGATCGACGATGCAGAAGTCAGCCGCGCGCGAGGCTAGCTGCCAGCGCAAAGACTGCAGCACCGTCTCGTCCTCATCGATGCACAGGATATGGTCACGCACCGTCCACCCTGACACTTCTGCTACTGAGGCGGGCTTTATAGCACAGGCAAGCGGCAGTCTGGTTCCCCATGTCATGCCTCCCAGGCTAGGCCCCGGCTCTGACATTTCTGCCGGCTGCTGACCCGCAAGATGGGGTGACCGCCAAGCCGGCAAGCGCGTCAGCTGCGCGCTGCTCTGGCCCCGCTTTCGGGTCGCGCAGTCCGACCACGACGAGTCCCCGAACGCGCCGGCCGAAGTCGGCCAAGCTCATGCTGCTACAGCTAGGCAAAAGGACGGGTCCCCTCGGACAGCCCCCGCCGCTGTCTAGCCTGCCATTGTCTCCCGTCGGTGAGTTCGCAGACGGAGCAGCACCGCAGCCCGAAGCGTTCCTGCCCACCACGCTGCACGAAGCGCAGGCCCGCGGCTGGAGCGAGCTCGACATCGTCATCGTCACCGGCGACGCCTACGTGGACCATCCGTCATTCGGCCCAGTGCTGATTGCTCGCGTGCTGGCCAAGCAGGGGTTCCGCGTCGGCATCCTGCCCCAGCCAGACTGGCGCAGCGTCGATGACTTCCGGGGTCTGGGGCGACCGCGTCTGTTCTTCGGCGTCTCGGCCGGCAACCTCGATTCGATGCTGCATCGGCTGACAGCGCAGAAGCGGCATCGCGGCGGGGACCCCTACACCCCAGGTGGCCGTCTCGGTGCTCGGCCCGACCGCGCCACCATCGTCTACGCCCACCGCTGTCGCGAGGCTTTTCCGGACGTCCCGATTGTGCTCGGTGGACTCGAAGCTTCGCTGCGTCGGATGGCCCACTACGACTACTGGTCAGACACCGTGCGGCGCCCGATCCTCGTCGACGCCAAGGCCGATCTGCTGGTCT
>DAORCZ010000747.1:0-1176 GCA_035345735.1 Pseudomonadota bacterium
GTGGGTTTACTTTTTTTGGGGCGGCAGGGCGGCTTGGATGGCGGTGAGGACGGCGGGTTCGCGTTCTTGGCGGGTGGCTTGATTGAGGGCGTCGCGGGCTGGCTTGGAGGCCGGGGCGAGCTGGCCGAGGGCGGTGGCGGCGGCGGCTCGCACGTGGACGTAGGGGTCGGTCTGGAGGCGCTCGATGAGGGCGGGGACGGCAGTCACTTGGCCGAGGGTTCCCAGCGCGCGTACTAGATCGGCTCGGCTGAGGACGTTTTCTAGCTGTGACAGGACGGCTCGGGTGGCGCGCGGATCTCGGGTGCGGCCGAAGAGGTCGATGAGGGGGCGCACGCGATCGGCATCTTGCAGCGCCAGGGTGGCGGGGAGTATCCCGCTGTCGATCCACAGGGCCAGGCAGTCGGTGCGGGGGGGCGTGGGCGGGGCCTCGGGCTTTGGGCCCGGTCGGCAGCTGGGTACGGCGGCGAGGGCCAGGGCGGCGCACAGGCGGGCCTCGGCGTCGACGCTGGCGTCGAACAGCAGGGCACGCACGGCAGCCAGGGCGGGCTCGCTGGGCGCGGCTCCGGTCGGAGCCGACAGGCGCAGCAGGCTGACGGCGGCCCAGCGCTCGGTCTCACGATCTGTGCCGGCTTGAGCCAGGGTCTGGCTGAGAATCGCCAGGTTTTCAGGGGTGGCCAGAGGGGCCAGGGGATCCACGGCGCCGACCTGACTGGGGGGCGGTAGGGTGGCCACGAGGGGGCCGATCAGGCTGAGCAGGCTGCGACGTCCCTCGGGACTGAGCTGGGGGTCGCGCAGGCGACTGAACAGCGTCGGCAGCACGGTGCGATCGCCCAGCCGTGCTCGCGATAGGCTTTGGGCGTCGATGGCTGGGCTGGGGGCGGTCGGCGTCGCAGTGGCGGGGCTCGGCGACGTTCCGGCGGCTCCGGCGGGCAGGGGCGCCGCACCCCCCTGTTCAAAGCGACGAGACTCGGCCAGCGAACGATCGAGCAGGCCGCGCAGCCGCGCCAGGAGCGCGGGTTTTTCGCCGATCAGGTTGTGGTGCTCGCCGGGATCGGCCTCCAGGTTGAACAGCTGACAGGCCTCGGTCGACAGGTCGCAGATCAGCTTGTCGGCTCCCAGGACCACCATCTTCTTGCGACCGATTTCGGCAAAGACCGGTCCCCCGGGCGACGGCGG
>DAORCZ010000747.1:1276-4553 GCA_035345735.1 Pseudomonadota bacterium
AGCTCGCGATCGACGTAGGCGATCTCGCCGTCGTAGCGTCGGCTGTCGCTGTCTCTGTCGGTCGTGGCCTGGCCGGCTGGCAGATCCGGGTGAGGTTCGTAGGGCTCGTGCGGCTCTAGGTAGTGAACCCAGACGAAGGCGCGCTCGGGCTTCTCCGTCTCCAGGAAGGCCAGGACTTGATCGGTGCGGGCGGCGCCATTCAGGTATTCGTACTTAACGTACTCAAAGCCATAGGCACTGTCCTCTAGGCTCTTGAGCTTGTCGTGCTCGATATAGAACACCGAGGGCGGATAGAACGCCGCGGTCTTGTAGCGGAAGCGCCGCAGCACGGTGGGCAGGGTCTCGTGGCTGGCGGCGTCTTGGCCGAGCGTCACCAGGGCGTACACCGGCTTGCCGGTCAGCAGCGTCGCCAGCGCGAACGAGGTATGCGGTACCTGGGTGTAGGCGCGATCGAAGACGACGCCGCGCGCGGCAAGCTCACGCACGGTGGGCAGGAGCGCCAGGCGATCATGGCGTAGGGCATCGACGGTGATCAGGAAAACGTCGCGTCCCGACAGGCGGGGGCCGAGGGGCACGGGGGGCGCAGGCTGAAGCTCTTCGTGCAGCGGGGCGATGGCGCCCATCGGCGTGGCCGAGGCCGAGGCGGCGGACTTGGCGCGCTCGGCGGCATAGGGGCGCATCAGCGCGGCGGCGATCGTCGTGTGCTCAAGGACATAGCTGCGAAGCAGTGAGGCTCGGTACAGGCGACCCAGGGCCCACAGGCTCAGCCCGCAGCACAGGGTGATGAGCGCGATGCTGAAGAGTCCGCGGTGCCGCAGCGGAGACGTCGCCGACTCGGCGCTGCGTTGTGTTCGGCGCCCGCGGTCGATGGCCCAGGCCGCGGTGAGCGCGGACAGGAACGCGCCAAACTGCAGGCTCTGATGAAACCAGGGATACAGCCGGGGCAGCACCAGGCGATCCGCGAGCAGGGCCGCGAGCGCCCCCAGCCCAAAGAGCGGTGCCAGCGAAAGGAGCCGGCGCGGTGCTTCGGTCGACAGCCGGGCCAGGCCGGCGGAGAGCGCGCGCACCATGAGCCCGCCGAGCAGCACCAGCGCGATCGACAGCAGCGGTCGGCCGGGCAGGCGCTGGGCTCGCGGGCCGGAAAATAGCTGCAGCACCAGCCACAGGAGGCCGGGCAAGCTCAGCGCCGCGAGGTAGTTCCCCAGCCAACGATCGGCCCGTCCCGCGCGTCCTATGGCCTGCCGCTGCGACAGTGAGTCCAGGCCGCGCAGCAGCAGGGCCAGGCCGCAGCCCAGCAGGCAGCCCGGCCCCAGGGGCAGAAGAAGCTGACGCAGGACGAGCGGCGACCAGGTCAGCGCGTCGTCGAACTCGCTCAGCAGGGCGCGGGCGGAAAGCGCGGTGTCGGTCAGGCCCAAGAGCAGGCCCGCGGCCAGGCCATAGGCCGTCCCTCGCGCTGCAGCGACGGGGATTCCGTTGTGTGCCGGGGAGCGGACGGCTGGCGTCAAGGCAGAACCGAAGAGCGGGGAGAGGACATCAGCGCAGAGGGGCTATACGGGCGAGAGCCAGCGTCCGTACTGGGGCAGGCGACCGCGCACCGCATCGAAGAAGGTGGCCTGCAGCCGCTGGGTGATGGGGCCGGGCTGGCCGGTGCCGATGGTGCGATCGTCGATCTCGCGCACCGGGGTGATCTCGGCGGCGGTGCCGGTCAGGAAGACCTCGTCGGCCATGTACAGCTGGTCGCGGCTCAGCGGGCGCTCGTCGGCCGGGATGCCCAGATCGTGCGCCAGGGTCAGCACCGAGTCACGAGTGATGCCGTCGAGGATCGCGGCAGAGAGCGGCGGCGTCACCAGGCGGCCGCGCAGCACGGCAAAGATGTTCTCGCCCGAGGCCTCGGCGACCTGGCCGGTGGTGTCCAGCAGGATGGCCTCGTCGTAGCCGGCCTTGACCACCTCGCGCTTGGCGAGCACCGAGTTCACGTACTGGCCGCAGACCTTGGCCTTGAGCAGGCTCGACTGCAGGCTGGCCCGCGCGAACGACGACACCTTGGCACGGATGCCGCGCCGGACGCCCTCTTCGCCGAGATAGGTCCCCCAGACGTAGGTGGCGATCGCCACGCGCACTGCCATCTCGGTGGCGCCCAGGCCCATCGCTCCATCCCCGAGGAAAACCAGTGGCCGCAGATAGGCGCCACGCAGGCCGTTGGCCCGCAGCGTCTCGATGCAGGCGTCCATCAGCTGGGTACGGCTGTAGGGCGTGTCGATGAGGCACATGCGAGCCGACATCAGCAGGCGATCGATGTGCTCTTGCAGGCGGAACACGGCGCCGCCCTTGCCGTCGTCTACTTCATAGGCGCGGATGCCTTCGAAGACGCCGACGCCGTAGTGCAGGGTGTGGGTGAGCACGTGAACCTGGGCTTCGTCCCAGGCCGTAAGCTTTCCGTCGAGCCAGATGTATTTTTCTGGGGAGTATTTGGCCATCTCTCATCGCTAGCATCCTGCGGGCATGCCAAGCAACCCCGAAATCCGTCGGTGACGGGGTGTTCATTTTTCGACGGAAATGGCGCGGTGCGTCAATGGGGGTCGAGAGGGAAACCCCAAGTGGTTTCCCTCTCGGGCTCTCCCTTCCTTTGGGGGAAGGCTGCGCAGTTGCAGAGTGGGCTTTGAAAATGGGCTTCCCCCCCATCCCCCCTTCGCGGGCGAAGGGGGGTTTTTTAGGAATGCGGAGTTTTTTTGGGGGGCGGTTTTTTGAGGCGGGGGCGGGGGTTCTGGCGTTTTTTTTAGGGGATGGGGAAGAGGTCGCCCCAGAGGGCTAGGCCGCCG
Source organism: Pseudomonadota bacterium (assembly GCA_035345735.1). Taxonomy (GTDB): domain Bacteria; phylum Myxococcota_A; class Polyangia; order Palsa-1104; family JAEUJZ01; genus JAEUJZ01. The sequence continues at coordinate 4,096 of DAORCZ010000747.1, forward strand.
TCTAGGTAGTAGGTGGCGCCGGTGATGAAGTCGGCGGCGGGGGAGGCGAGGAAGGTCGCGAGGTGGGCGACTTCTTCGGGGGTGCCGAGGCGCTTCCAGGGGGTCTCGCGGCGGGAGATCTCGACGAGCTCTGGGGGGTAGCGGTCGGTGCCGGTGCTGCGGATGATGCCGGGGGCGATGGCGTTGACGCGGATCTTGTGGGTGGCCCACTCGACGGCCAAGCTTTTGGTGAGGTTGTCGACGCCGGCGCGGGCGGCACCGGTATGCGCCATGCCGGGGAAGCCGCGATAGATCTCGGCGATGATGTTGACGATGGTGCCGCTGCGCTGCGGAATCATGGCGGCGCGGGCCACGGTCTGCGTCATCGCGAAGGTGCCGACGAGGTTGTTGCGGATGACCTTCTCGAAGTGCTCCAGGCTCATGTCGGCGGCGAGGAACGGGCGCTGACCGCCGGCGTT
>DAORCZ010000748.1:0-4552 GCA_035345735.1 Pseudomonadota bacterium
TGAACATGGCAGTCGTTGAGGTCGCGCGCCGTCGTCTGGTTGGCCGCCGCTTCCTAGACCTGTACGGTCCGCTGGGATCCGGCGTGCAGTCCGTCGCCAACGATGTCTTCGCCGGCACTGAGCGAGCTGCCATCGGGGTCCTTGGTGAAGAGCCGCGACCGCCGGTTCGTGCGGCCGGGCGGCAGATGCTGACGATTCCGATCCTGTACAAGGACTTTTCGCTCTACTGGCGCGATGTACAAACGGCCGAACAGTTTGGCACACCGCTCGACATGTCGGCGGCAGCCGGCGCTGCCAGTTTCGTCAGCGACCGCGAAGACGACATGGTCTTCAATGGCGTATCGGAGCTTGGCCAGCCTGGGCTGGCCACTGTGCCTGGTCGTCATGTGCTGCCGCTAGGCGACTGGAATCGAGTCGGCGCTGCGATTACCTCAGTCGCCGCAGCGATCGAGCGCCTCGTGGAGAACGGCTTCTACGGCCCGTACTGCTTGGTAACGAGCCCCCACCTGCACGCCAAGCTTGCGCGATTCGTCGAGAACACCGGCGTGTCTGAGCTCAACCACATCCGAGAGGTCTGCACCGACGGAGTGTTTCGGTCGAGTGTGCTCGCGAAGAACACGGCGCTGGTTCTCTCTACCGGGCCGCAGAACTTCGACCTGGCCGTTGCCCAGGACTTTCGCGTGGCCTATCTGGGCGCCGAGCAGATGAACCATCCGTTCCGCGTCTTCGAGTGCGCGGTCCTGCGAATCAAGCGCTCGCAGGCTATCTGCACTCTTGAAGCCAAAGAGTAACTTTGACCACACCGACACGAAACAGGAGCCGGGAGGAGATTCGATGGTGAGCACCGAGATCGACAAGGTCCCCGCGTGGCGGGTGGCGACAGCCGAACCGATTTGGCTTTCGCCAGCCGACGACGAAGATGAGGACTTCGAAGACGAAGACCTTGAAGACGAGGACTTTGACGATGAGGACGTCGACGAGGACGAAGACTTTGACGATGAAGACGAAGACTTCGACTACGACGAAGAAGACGATGAGGACGACGAAGAGCTAGACGACGAAGATGACGACGACGACGATGATCTAGATGACTTCGAAGATGACGAAGATGACGAAGACTTCGAAGACGAGGACGACGAGTAGACAGCGCGTGAGCGCCTCCCTCTGCGACGGATTGCAGCGATGATGGATGAATATCAGGTTCAGGTCATGGCGAGTGTGGGACAGGCCAAGGCGGCCCGCGACGGTGCGGTCAGCGTTGAGCGCTTGGCCACCGAAGCAACCGGTGCGGGGGGCACTGCCGCCATCCGCTATCGCCTGCGAGTCGGCGAGCGCGAGCTTGTCATCGACGCGCGCCGAGCTGAGGAGCGCGGCAACACGGTGTCTTACTCGCTGATCGATGAACAGGGCAGACAGCGGGTCGTCGATATGGACGGTGTGGCCCCTGACTTTAGGATCAGTGTCTCTGGGGGCGATGCCCTCTCGGCACGCGCCGTCGACTCCCGTGAGATGGTTCTGCGCAGCGGCGGCCCTTCGGGCGCAGCGGGCAGTGGCGATCTGCGGGCTGCGATGCCGGGCAAGGTGGTCAAAGTGCTCTGCAAGGTTGGCGACGTAGTCAAGGCCGGGCAGGGGCTGCTGGTCATCGAGGCCATGAAGATGGAAAACGAGCTTCGCGCCACGCTGGCCGGCAAGGTCTCGGCAGTCAGCGTTCGTGAAGGGCAGACCGTCGAGGGGGGGCAGCCCCTCGTCTCGTTGATCAGCGAGGCGTGAAGCGACTTCTCCCCCTTGGGGCGCGGGCTCTAGCTCTGCGCGCGGAAGGAACCTCCGAACATGTCGAACTCGACGCACGGCCTTCTTGGTCGCATCGCCCGTATCGGGCTTCTTGTCCTGCCTGCTTTCATGGTGGGCGGTTGCGGCCAAGGCCAAGGCGACATTATGGGCGCCGATGGCACGCTGCCCTTTGGGGGCCGCACCATCAAGTTTCAGAGCACGTATGCCTACTTCCCCTCGGACTACGCGGTGGCCATCGTCCGCGACACCATGTCGCAGGACGAGGCCTGCCGGAAGCTGAGCATGTACAGCAAGACCAAGCCGCCGCTACCTGGTTTGCCCGTGCTGCCGCATAGCGAAGAACACTATGCCCTCGTCCTGTCGCTCGACTCGGTCATGAAGGGCGATGATGTCACGCTCGATCCCACCGATCGCGGACCGACCGTCGATATGCGCTATGGCGTGCTTGCCCGATTTCCTCTCGGCAAGAACCAGAACCCCACCGAGACCTGGCCCGCTTCCGGCGTACTGCGCATTGCTGAACTGCAGCAATACAAGCGGGTGACTGGCGAGTTCAAGCTGGCCTTCCCCGGCGGTGAGCACATTGAAGAGTCCTTTGCCATCGATGCCTGTCCCTAAATGCTGCAGCCTCCTCCGGCTCCAGGGCCCTATCCCATGGCACTAGAAATTCGATTCGACGATGTAGCCAGCCTGCAGGCGCGAGTAGGTGAGCCCTTCAGTCCTTACGGCGAGCCTGTGCACGTCACGCAAGACGCGATTCAACGGTTTGCGGATGTCACGGGGGACCATCAGTGGATTCACGTGGACGTCGAGCGCGCCCGACGTGAGAGCCCGCTCAAGACGCCGATTGCTCACGGTTTTCTGATCCTGAGTCTCTTGCCAACTCTGCGATTGCGCGCCGATCTTCGGATCGTCGGCCACGGCAGCGCGCTGAACTATGGCGCCGACAAGCTACGCTTCCTGAGTCCTGTACCGTCGGGGGCCGCGGTGCGAGCCCGAGCAAGGATTGTTCAGATCGAACCCAAAGCCCGTGGCGTGCTGGTCACTGAGGAGATCGAGGTGGCTATCGCTGGGCGAGAGGCTGAGAAGCCTGCTCTGGTGTACACGATGCTTGTGCTGTACCTGCCGCCGACACCTTAGGCGTGCTGCGTCGCTCTTGGCGATACAATCACTGGGGTAGGCCCGGCCTTCGCAGTCCGTGCATGGAGCGATGTGGCTGAGGGGCCGGCCTCAACCAGGGGGGACGGACATGATTCGCCACGGGGTGGGATTGCTTGTACTTGGCTGCGTCGCCGCGATCGGCTGCGGGGACGACTATCACTCGGCAGGCTTTCTTGAACGCGTCGACACCACGCTCGCCAACAACCGCACTGCGGTGGCGATGGGACTCGGTGATCTCGACGGTGATCGCGACTTCGATGTCGTCGTCGCGAACAGCCAGAACGAACTCAACGTTCTGATCAGCAAGGGGGACGGTAGCTTTGCCACCGGCGTCGCCTATTCCCTGGACCAGGGCGCTGGCTCAAGGCTTGTGGTGTTAAGTGATCTAAGCGGCGATGACCGTGTCGACGTCATGGTCGCCAACGACACCCTCAACACCCTGAGCGTCTTTTGGAACCTCGGCGACGGCGTCCTGCAGTCTGCCGGCCCCTCTCTCGCCGCCAACTGCCGCCCACGGGCTCTGGTCCTCGCGGATATGAATGGCGACCGTCTGAACGATGCAGTGGTGGCGTGCGAGGGGCCAAATGAGATTCATGTGCTGAAGAACAAGGGGGGGCAGGCGGGGTTCGAGGCGCCTTACGTCTTAGGGTACGAGCAGACGGCGGGGATGGGAGGCTCGCTACCTGTTCCACGCAGCTTGGCGGTTGCTCAGCTCGACGGAGATGGGCGGCCGGATATCGCCGTGGGCACGGACAACGACCTGCGCATTCTGATCAGCCCGAACGAGGGACCTCGCAGCTATGTTGTCAGTTTGCCGTTGAGCATGCGGGCTCCCGCCGTGGCCATCGGAGACGTCAACGGCAACGGCACAACCGACATTTGGGCCTTGGTAGGCGGGCAGTCCGTGCAAGTTTTCGAGGCCGCCGCCGGGGGCACCTTCAACCGCCTGGTGAACTACACCGTAGGCACGGCGGCACGCGGCGCGAATGTCAGCCTCGGCGTTGCGGACTTTGTCAAGGATGGTCGCAGCGACTTTTCAGTCACACTCAGCAACCCGGCTGAGCTGAAGCTTGTCGTGAGCCGCGGTGAGCGAGACACGGTCGATGTGCCGACAAGTACGTCGTATCAGTACCCCATGGGCCTGACGACATGCGACGGCTGCATGGCAGTCGGTGATGTCAGCGGGGACGGGCATCCTGATGTGGTGCTCCGAAATGGCACGCGCATTGGGGTCCTGCTCAATGCGTCGCAATAGGACTTGGCTGGGCTGTGGTTCGCAGGCTCAGTGTCGGGCCGACGGGGAATAGATCGCTATAAAACCTCGTAACTGCGATAACATGTACGACGACCTGCTGAGGCAGAAGGCCCATTGTCCATGCTCTGCCCCCCACGCATGCGCTGCGTCCTGCTTGCGGTGCTCATCGGCCTCGGAACCTCCGTCGCCGTGGCGCCGCCGTACGCCCTTGCTCAATCCAGTAAAGGGCGCAGCGGAGAGGCGCAAGCTGCGGCACTGTACCGCGAGGCACAGGAGCTGAAGAAAGCCGGGAAGTTAAAGCCTGCCCTGGCAAAAATGCAGGACGCGTTTGCTGCCTTGCCAACC
>DAORCZ010000749.1:0-4550 GCA_035345735.1 Pseudomonadota bacterium
TCGCATCTACGCCGAGGTGCGTCGCGGCTATCGCCTGGGCAAAGCGGCTCGTCCCTTCCTGCCGGTGCGCTTCGAAGAAAAGTGGGATCGGCCGCTCGCGGAGTGGCGCCGGGAGCTGGGGATTCCGGTCTAGCCGCGGTGCGAAAAACCAGCGCACAATGGTGCGCAAATGCAGCTCGCCATCGGCCTTGTAGCTGGCCTTGTCGCCGTCGTCTGGAGCGTCTGGATTACTCGCCGTCAGAGCCTGGCCATGGCCGCGCGCTTCCCGCGCTGGGAACGGGCAGCCTGGGCGAGCTATCTGCTGATGGCTGCGCTCATCTACGTCGGCTTCGCCTACGCCGCGCCCGCTCCTTGGCCGGGGCGTGAGCTCTTGGGCGTGCTGGGCTACGGCACCCTCGCTGGCCTGGGTTTTTTCGTTTCCCCCAAGCTGTTAGCGCTGGGCTGGCTGCTGCACGCCGGCTGGGACACCGTGCTGCACGGACCGGCTACGCCCTTTGTGCCGCAGTGGTATCGCTGGGCCTGCCTGGTCTATGACTTCGCGGCCGCCTTCTACATCGCGCGCCGCCTGTAACCCCCGTCGCTGCGCTGCTTTCCCCGCGGGCTGTTGCCGCGGCCGCTAGGCGAGCAGGGGATTGGCGCGACCGCCACCGAGCAGCGTGCCGCGCGGCAGCGGAAAGCCCGCCACCAGGGCCGAGGCGGGCATGCGCTTGCGCCCCGGCAGCTGCAGATCGGCGATGACCACGGCGCCTGCCCCACAGGCCACATGCAGGCCGTCGCGATCGACCCCCAGCACCTCGCCCGGCGTGCCGCGCCCCGACGAGATGCGCGAGCCAAACAGCTTCATCGGAATCTCGCTCGACTCGCCCTCTTTGGCGCCGCGAGCCTCCAGCGTGGTGAAGCCTCCCGGCCAGGGATCGACGCCGCGGAGCTGGGCCACGACCGCCGCCGGACCGCGCGTAAAATCGACGCGGCCGTGGTCTTTGTCGAGCTTAGGCGCCAAGGTCGCTTGGCTGTCTTCTTGCGGCACCGGCACTGGCGGCTTGCCGGCAAACAGGCGGCGCAGCCCGTCGCGCAGCACGTCGGCTCCCAGCGCAGAGAGCTTGTCGTGCAGGGTGCCGGCGGTGTCATCGCTGCCAATCGGCAGCTCGCACTTGAGCAGCATGGCGCCGGTGTCCATCCCCTCGTCCATGTGCATCAGCGTCACGCCGGTCACGGTCTCGCCGCGGATCAGCGCCCACTGGATCGGCGCCGCCCCGCGATAGCGCGGCAGCAGCGAGGCATGCACGTTCCAGCAGCCGAGCTTAGGAATCGCCAGGACCTCAGGCGGCAAGATTTTGCCGTAGGCGGCGACGACGACCAGCTCGGGAGCGAGCGCCGCCAGCTGCTGACAGAAGTCGGACTTGCTAGGCCGCACATACTGCGGCTGAAGCACCGTCAGGCCGAGCGTCTGCGCCTGAACCTTGACCGAAGGCGGCGTCATGTCCAAGCCACGTCCGGCCGGCTTGTCCGGCTGGCAGACCACGGCGACCACCTCGGTCTGCGCGTGCAGCGCCAGCAGGCTGGGCACGGCGAACTCTGGTGATCCCATAAATACGGTGCGCATGTGAAGACAACTCCTCGGTTGGCCGCCTCTAGCGGCTGACGATGCGAGCGCGGATCGACGCGGTGACGGCGGCGATGGCCTCGGCAGTGGCGGCGATGGCAGCCGGGTCGGGACGAAGCACAGCGATGGTCAGCGAGCTGAGAGCGGCCAAGAGCTCGGCCGAGATCGTGAGCACGTCTTTGACATCCCGCAGGCGCGCGGCGGCGGTCTCTAGCTCCGCCGTAGCCAGCTCGATTTTCGCGATGTGCTCGGTGAGCGGCGGCAGCGTCTTGACCACCTCGTAAAGGGCGGTGTTGGCCTGGTTGATCATCGCCTGGTAGCGGTCGCTGACGGCCAGGAAGCCGTCGAGATCCAGCTCGCCTGCGGCCCGCGCATCGAAGGCACACTCCATCAGCGCATGCGCCACGCCGCGCAGGCTGCGGGTGATCGCGATGGTGCGCTCGACCACGGACTGATTGCGATCGGGGGACCGCACCGGCGTCGGGGTCTCTGGGCTGGCAGGGGCTTCGCGCTCGCTCCGCTCTGGCATGGTAAGTCCTGCAACCCCTCTACTTGAGAAGGGGGGGAATGTCCTTCTTCAGCTCTTCGTAGACGCGGCTATCGTCTTCTACGACCGATCGATTCTGCGACACGCGCTCGTACAGCACGCTATGGGCGCGGCGAAAAGCGACGAGGGCTTTTTTGTACTCGACCAGCCCCTCATTGCTGCGCTTGGCGAACTGCTGAAAGTGCAGCAGACCCAAGAGCATCGCTTGTCGCTGCGCGCGCGAGAGTGCCAGCCCTGGGCCGGGCTCGGACGGTGCCGAACGATCCAGTTCTTCGAGCAGGCGCCGCCGCGTCGTCAGGTCTTTTTCCGCCAGAAACTTCGTCGATTCACCGAGCGCCGCGACCCGTTCCAAGAGCCCTGCCAAGACGGCGTCCAGGTGGGGGTGGGTGCTGCGCACCAGTTCTTCGATACGATTGCGGCGCCACTCCTGCGTCAGAAGCTGCGCCACCTTGGCCGCCGAGGCAGACAGCGTCCGACCGCTGCTCGGATCGTCTCCTCGGGCGGTGTCGATGAAGAACTCGGTGCCGGAGATGGCGCGCGACAGCGGATCGGCCAGGCGGTCGTCATCGAACTGCGCCAGATCTGAAAGCAGGCTGGCGTAGGCCGCGACATTCTGGGAATAGCGCACGATGTCGCGGCTGTAGGCCTCCACTTCGCGCTGCGGACAGCTGGGAGGCACCCCGGGCTCGGCGGCGCTGAGGATGTTTTCGGCTTCGCAGAACACGGGCAGGATGGTGACGATGTTGGCCCGCGGACCAATCATCTGACCGACGCTGGCGGTGGCCGTGATGCTGCGAAAGGACAGACAGCCCGAGCCAGAAAGCAGCATCCCCAGGACCACCAGGCACAAGAGGCCAGGGAGTCTGCAAAGGGGGCAACTTCGCGGCCAGCACAGGACAGTCATCGAGCGCGCACCTTACCACGTCGCAGGGCAGGGCGAATGTCTGTGACAGCACTTCGTCCACACTTCTTGAGCACTGTGCGCAGCCCTCGTTTTGCGGGCCGATGTCGTCCCGCGGAGCGACTGTTGACACACCCCGACCTGACCAGGAGAATGCCCGCATGCTGTCGACCCTGCGACTCAATCACCGTCAGAACTCTGCCTCGCTACGGCGCGCTCCCAGCCTGCTCTGCGCCGCCCTGGGGCTTGCGCTGTGGGCCGCTCCCAGCTTGGGAGGGCTGCAGGAAGCGGCAGCGGCGCCCACCGACTTCGCCATCTACACCCTGCGACTTGGCGGCGAGGCCGAAGCCGCGCAGCCCTACATCGATCGCATGGCGCGCGAGATCGAAAAGCTCGCGGCCTGGCCGGCGGGCTCGGCGCATGGGCGCTTCCTGACCTCGCGCAAAGAAGTGCTGAGCTACATCGAGGCTCAGAAGCCCGGCTTCGGCATCCTGGAGCCGTGGCTTTATTTCGAGCTGCGGCAGAGCCACAAGCTGGATCTGCTGGTGCAGATCGAGAGCGCCGATCTCAACTCGCCCAAGCTGCACGTGGTGGTCAAGGACCCGGCGATAAAGGGCCTGGGCGAGCTTGCCGGCAAGAAGCTGTGGACCCACTTGGCCGACGTTCCAACCTATCTTGGCCAGGTTGTCCTCGACGGAAAACAGCCGATTCAGACCCACGCTCAGCTCAAGCAGGTGGGCAGCGCGCTCAAGGCGGCGCGGGCCGTCCTGCGCGGCGAGGCCGATGCTGCCCTGCTGGATGACGAGCAGCTGGCGATGGCCCAGAAGCTAGAGGGCGGGGCGGCGCTGCGCACGGTGTACTCGTCGCAGCCTCAGCCGGCGGTGGTCGTCGTGGCTTTCGGCGGTGTGCTGCCTCCGCCGAAGCAAGCCGAGCTGCGCAAGGCCCTCCTTACGCTGTGCGATGGCCCGCGCAGTGCGACCTGCAAAGAGATGCACATCACCAAGTTCGTCGCCCCGGACACCAAGACGGCTGGCAAAGGCCGCCCGCGGAAACGCCGTGATCTCACCAAAAGTTCGCAGCCCCAAATCCTCAAGGAGTTGTCGCTCCCCTTCCATGGGATCCAGCCACTCGATCGGCAGGGGTTTGAGGAACGCGCGGCTGTCATCCACCCAGCGCTCCGACTCCGGCCCGGCCTGCTGCGCCGCATAACGGGCGATCAGCGGGGTTGGGCCGACACCCACCTCCAAGGGCAGCCCTTCGGCGAGCATGCCGGCACGCAATGCCGGGATTCGCTGATGCAGGCGCTGCAGGTCCACGCCAGTGAGGTCCACGGTGACGCTCCCCCTTGTGGTGGCCTCGACCCGCGGTGCCAGTGACCAGCCCGCCGTCAGGAGCAGCGCTCCCGCTTCGCGCTCTCCGGCCAGCGAAGGACACACTAATTGCAGCGCCGCACATTCGGCGAGGGCCTGGGCCGCCGTCATCCCGGGGGTAATGCGAGC
>DAORCZ010000750.1:0-4536 GCA_035345735.1 Pseudomonadota bacterium
GCCAGGCTTCAGACCTCGCGGGTCTGTGCATACATTCGCTGCCAGGCCTTCTCCACGCGCGTCCGTTCGCTCTCGTCTGGGGCTCGCGAAAGAATGTCCTGCATCCGGCTCTGTAGCTCGTGTCGCGCGAGCGATGCAGCGTCTAGCTGATGACCGCGTTCTAGGGCATCGGCACCCCTGGAAATCAGACCGAGATCCCAATAGCAGGTCCCCGGCCGCTGCCGCAGATAGAGCATGGCGGCTTCCGCCACACGGCTTGCTTCATCGACCTCGTTCTCGGCAGCAAGACAGGCCAGTAACTCGCGATACCCATGGTTCAAGTAGGCAGGGGTCCGTCGCAGCAGCTCGACACTTTCGCGCGCGCGACCTAGGGCCACGCGGCGACTGCCGTCTCGGCGCTCGGCATGTGCAAAGTGCGCACTCAAAAGACCGCGCATCAAGCGCGGCAAGGTCGGGCGACGCAGGAGTCCATCAGCCAGGGCTCGCGCTTCCGCCTGGGCTTCCTTCGTCGGCTCAGGCTGCGCCAGCAGCGCGCACGTGAGATAGCTGACCGTCCATAGAACGACCAGCTGCTCGTGGGTCTGCTCGGCCAGAGCCAGCACCTTGCGCATGCCCCGCGTGGCTTCCTCGTGGTCTCCCAGCATGCTCAAGCCATCGCAGAGAATGAGCTGGGCGAAACAGCTCATCCGTCGGTTTTGGGCTTCCTGAAAGGATGCATCGGCCCGTCGCGCTTGCGCGGCCTGTAGCCAAGGATCCGCGCGCAGCAGGCTCACATAGTAGGCGTGTAGGAACTGCAGATCGCCGCGGGCTAGCGGCTCGGCCGCGGCAATCGGCTCGACGGCCGACTGCGTAATCTGCAGGAGCTTGCGGGCTGGGTCTTCGGCCGCCATCGCCACATAGACGTTCATGGCACTGACGGCCACCTGCGCAAACGCAGCCCGTTCGGGCGGCCCGGCGTGAGATCCTGGCGGATGCTGGTTGGCCAAACGCAGCAGGGTGGGCAGCGCTTGGTTGTCTTCCAGCAGGGTTGCACTGAACAGCGCCGCCCCTAGGACCTCGTACCAGCGAGCGGTCTGCTGTGGCAGCAGCGATAGTGCCTGCTCCGCAGATCTCAAGGCGGCGGGGAAGTCGCCCCGAAATCCAAAGGCGCGCGCCAACACCCCGCGCAGAAGACCCTGCGTCTGTAGCTGCTGCGCCGACGGGGCGCCCGGCACCTGGCACTCTAGGCCGCGCTCTGCCATGCGGATGGCTTCTTCCAAGTGGGCATAGCGGAAGGCGGTGCTCGCCGCTTTGGCGTAGTGCTCTTGCGCCTGTGCAAGGTCACCGCCTTTGCGAAAGTGCTCGGCCAGCACGCTCGCATTCTGTTCACCGATCGAGACCAGAAAAGCTGCGGCGACACCGTGGGCACGCTGGCGCTCTTCGTCACTTAGGAGGCTGTAGGCGGCCTCGCGAGCCACGCTGCTACGCCATGAATACTCGGTGCTGCTGGCGGTGCCGCTGGCCCGCGGAGGCAGCAGAAGCTCAGCCTGGACCAAGCTGCCGAGCGCAAAGGAGACCTGATCGAGCGAGGCGGCCGTAACTCTCTGAACGCCAGCACTGGGGACCGCATCGCCAAACACACTCGCCGCTCGCAGCACCCGTCGCTCGACGGTCGGGAGGTTGTCGATGCGAGCCTGCAAGATGGCCAGGATCGTGGCGGGGAGGTTGTCGTTCCGGCCATCGGCCAGGGTCCGCATCAGCTCTTCGAGGAACAGCGGATTGCCCTGGCACTGCTCGACGATGCGGGAGAGATCTGCGGCTGCGATCTGTTTGCCATAGATCTGCTGCACAAGTCGCTCGCAGACTCGCTTGCTCAGCGGCCGCAGGACGATCGACACCGCACGGCCACCGAGCAGCGACGGAAAAATCTCATCGACCTCCGGCCGCGCCAGGCCCAGCACGGCAAACGGCAGATCTTCCAGCGCATGAAACGCCGCATTCAGCGCCTGCACAGTGGGAGAGTCACACCACTGCAGGTCGTCGATCACCAGCAACACCGGGCGCTGCTCACACTCGGCCCGTAAGAACGTGATCAAGGCCTGCTTGATCTGCTCGGCCATCACAGCCGGTTCCTGGCGCGCTGAGCGCAGCAACGGATCGTCGCTGTGCACCTGATAGCCGGCGGCTTCAGATAAGAATGCAGACACCCGGGCCGCGCGCTCCGCATCGAGATATCGTCCCAAGCGCTCGCGCAGAGCCAAGCGCGCGCTCGCTTCGGCCTGCTGTTCGCGGACACCACACAGTCGCCGCAGAGCCTGCCCTAAAAGGACATAGGCCGAGCCAGCACGCAGTGGATCGCCACGCGCGATCAGCAGCGATCCCTCGACGCCTTGCGCGTCCAGGCGCCGTAGGAATTCGTGACGTAGGCGGGACTTGCCGGCGCCGGCTCCACCGCGCACGATCACCGCTTTCGCCGACTGTTCTTCGACGCTGGCCCGCAGCGTCGCATCCAGCAAGGAGAGCTCCTGCTCGCGTCCTAAAAAGGGCGTCGGTTTTCCAAGCAGAGGTCGTGACGCGTCGGCCTGCGACTCTGCGATCAGCGCGCCGACCCCCTCGGAATGCTTCTCTACAATGAAGCGGCTACCCAAAAGATCGGTCGTCAGCTCGTCGAGAAGAATGCGGTTGCTCAGCGGCGCCTGGCCGCTGCCTGCCGCCGGGGCCACGGTAAGGAGTCGCCCCGCACGCTCGATGGCCTCGCCAAGCGGAATGCGCTCGCTGACCACGGCGCGTCCGGTAGCCAAGGCCACCAGCGCATCGGGCCAGCGCTCACGAATCAGCAGCGCACCACGCGCCGCCAGGATCGCCAGATCGGTCGCCTCCCGCCGCGATGGCGAGAGGGTCACCACCAAGGAACCATCCGCCAACATCTGGATATCGGCACCCAGCGGAGCCAGCTCGACGCGCAGGGAGTCGATGTCCTTTCGCACAGCGTGCGCACCGGAGGCCTCCAGAGTGGCCGCGTGCACGGTCACCGGCGGACTCGCCAGCACCACCGCAACCAGACGCTGCTCTGGCACGTCCACTGCCATCGGAGCCGGCAAGGTCCCAGCCATCGGCACCATCACCGTCGCAGTGCCAGCCAACACGCCATCGAGAACCGCGAGCTCAGCCAAAAGCGCTCGCCCATCGGGACAGCGCTGCGCTGGGTCTTTGGCCAGCATGCGGCCAATCAGCGCTTCGACTTCGGCGGGCACTCCCGGTCGGAGGGTGGACAGCGCGGGGGCCGGCTCGAAGAGGACTTTGGCGAGGACGGCTGCGATATGTTCGGACTGAAAGGGCGGTCTGCCCGTCAAGCACTCGAACCAGACACAGCCGAGTGCGAAGACATCGACGGCGGGAGTCAGGCTGGCTTCGCCACGCGCTTGCTCGGGTGCCATGTACTCGGGAGTGCCGACCAAGTACCCCGTCCCGGTCATCCGCTGGCTTTGCGAATGGCCTCGCCGGGCGATCCCAAAGTCGAGCACGACGACGCGATCGACTTCGCCACTGCGCAAAAGAAGGTTGGCTGGCTTGATGTCGCGGTGCACGATTCCGCGCTCGTGCGCGCCACTCAGCGCCTCTGCCACGCGGCGCATCAAGATCAGCGTTTCTCGAAGCTGCAGGGGCGACTGACGGAGGCGGTGAGCCAGATCGTGCCCTTCTACCCATTCCATGGCCAGGTAGGGCGTGGATTCTTCTGCGATCCCATGATCGACGTAGCCCACGATGGCGGGATGTCGAAGCTCCGCCAGGACGCGAGCCTCGCGCGCAAAGCGATCGACATCGGCTTGACTGAGCGGCTCGCGCTGCTGAACACGCAAGATCTTCAGCGCGACGGGTTGCTTCGTCTTCAGGTCGCAGGCCCGATAGACAGCCCCCATACCTCCCGTCCCTGCAAGGCTCTCTACCGCAAAACGTCCGGCGAGAACTTGCCCCTCTTTGAGCATGCAAAGCGCTCCTTCCTCGGCCCCGCGGCGTTCCTGAGCATGCACTGTGCGGCGAAGTACTCGCCGTGATCCCTCCTCCGACGCGCCGTTCCGACGGTCATGAAGCAGTCAGGCATATCTCCCCCGCCATGAAAGCCCCCCTACGCACTCAACACACGCCATCTACCCTACTGGTTCTCCCTTTAGCATCCGCCAACCGGTGATCCTGAATCAAGCCTCGCCCAGCGAGCGCAATCTTTCCGAAGAGTCCGGAGGGCCAGCATAGTCAGCGAATGAATCACCAGCGAAGGGAAGCTGCTGATAGATGGCTTCGTATAGCGCGACACAGAAGCTGAACTGATCGCTGCGTGCGTCCACCTCGCGACCCTCAAGCTGCTCTGGTGCGATGTACCCAGGTGTTCCCAGAATCGCTCCAGCTTCCGTCTGGACGCGCATGGCTACCGACCCCGGGCTCCCAGCGCGCGCGAATTTAGGAGCGGCGAGACTTTCCGCTACCTCGGCCGGCAGTACCGCCTTAAGCGCGAACGCAGCAACGCACGCGAAGCCAACGTGCGCGTGGTCCTGGGTCACC
>DAORCZ010000751.1:0-4536 GCA_035345735.1 Pseudomonadota bacterium
TCGTGCGTAGCTCGCCACGGGCCAGCGCCGGCTTAAGCAGGTTCGCCGCATCGCTACCGCCCGAGGTATTGCCGGCCCCGATCAGCGTGTGCGCCTCGTCGATAAACAAGATGATGGGCTTGGGCGAGGCCTTGACCTCGCTGATGACTGCCGTCAGGCGCGCTTCGAACTCGCCCTTCACGCCAGCGCCAGCCTGCAGCAGGCCCATGTCCAGCGTGCGAACCGCGACCTCTAGGAGCGGCGGCGGAACATCCTTGTGCGCGATGCGCAGCGCCAAGCCTTCGACCAGTGCCGTCTTGCCGACACCCGACTCACCGACGATGATCGGGTTGTTCTTCTGGCGCCGTCCCAGGATGTCGAGCATCTGGCGGATCTCGCGATCGCGGCCGAGCACGGGATCGATCTGACCTGCGCGAGCGCGAGCGGTCAGGTCGTAGGTGTAGCGGCCGAGCGCGCTGTCATCGCTGATGCTGGGGGCTGCTTTTCCCGCGGCTCCCTCGCCGGTGCCAGTTGCAGGCTTGGCGCCCGCCCCGGCCGGCGCTGCGGCTTCGGCGGCAAGGGCGGCGGCCAGAGCGGCTTCGGTAGAGCCGGAAGTTAGCTCATCGAGGCGCCGACGCACGGCCTCGCGATCGATGTTCTCCAGCGCTTCCGAGTACGCCGCCGCCTCGTACCGCTCGGGCTGAAGCAGCAGCACCGACAAGAGGTGCCCGGAGCGTACGCGGCTGGCCTGGCCTTCGACCGAGCCAAGCAGCCAGGCATCCTGCAGCCATGCGACGAGCAGCGGCGAAAACACTGGCCGACCGCTGTTGCCCCGCTTGCGCCCATCCAAGCCGCGCTGCAGCGCGCGAATCAGCGGTGTCGTCGAGGTATTGAGCGAGCGATAGATCGAAACAACATCGCCGCTCTGCTCTTCCAAGAGCCGCAGCAGCAGGTGCTCGACCGCGATCTCATAGTGCGTCAGGCGAATGGCTTGGCTGGCCGCTGCTTCCAGGGCACGGGTGCAGACCGGGTTTAGACGCTTGAGGAGGGCGCGATACTCGACGAGAAACATGCTCGCTCCATTTTCTTTGGGTGAATGGCCAAGGAGGTGTGAAGAACAAAAAGCACCGGGTCCTGCGGCGGCGCCCCCAGGCTCGTGGGACGCCCCAGGCCGCCACCACCTGCCCCCAGGCGCTGGCGTGGGATCTGATTTGCAGGCACCGCGATCGAAAGAATCAGGTCGAGCGGCTGACGCAGATAAAAGCGCGACAGCGCGACTAGGCGCCCATGCAGAGCGCCGCCATACCACAGCGCAAGAAGCTGCTCATAGGGCACGGGGCCGATGTGCAGGCGCAGCGCCCCCAGGCGATCGATGCGCTTGGCACCGACGATTAAGTCACGGCCCAAGCTGCCGCCCCGTTGCGGGTCTGCTGACAGGCGACACCAGCTCTCTTTTGGCAGGGTCCGCACCCGCTCCGGCGTTGCCTCGATGCGCAGCGGCAGCCCCAGCTCTTCTTGCAGCAGGACCTCGAGCCCTGCAAGCGGCCGCGTGCGGTTCAAGAGCAGGCCCAGGTAGCGCAGGAGCCGCACCGGCGCGACGCCAATCTGCTCCTCGGGCGTGTCGGGACGCAGGCCGATTGAATCCAGCAGCGCCCGCGACAGCGGATCGCGTCCCGCCGGATGGAAGCCTTGCTCATAGCGCTGCCGCTTCCAGCCGCGGTACCACAGCGAATAGACGCGGTGGTGCAACAGCAGATCCAGGAACTCGCGCTGCTGCGGCTGCTCTTCATCTTCCAGCAGGATCTGGTGCGCATACGAGCGCGGCAGCGGCGAGCCCGATCCATAAAGGCCCGGCAGATTGGTCGTGACGATCGAGCGCGTCTCGTACTTGCCGACGTGCTCGAGGTGCACCACCTCACAAGGCGGGAACCCCAGCGAGGTGTTGGGGCGTAGGCGAATCGCCTCTTTGTGCGCCGGGCCCCGCTCACCCAAGCGTGGGCTGTCGGCGTGCAGCGCTTCCAGCCGCCGCAGGAGCGGAAAGAGCGCGTAGTGCGTCGCGGGTAAAGGCAGAGCGTCCGGCTCGCGCACTGCGGCGGTCATCCGATCAGCCCCTGCGTGCCGATACGCGCCGGCCAATTCAGGTCAATGCCCTGATCGATGCCGTGTAGCTGGATGCGCGTGTAGCTGTTGACCGCCGCGCTCTCGGCCAAGAAGCGATCGAGCGCGCAACCGAACAGAGACAGCTCACCTAGATGCGAAAAGCGCGTCTCATGCACGGACAGCTTCACCTCGGTCCCCCGTAGCAGCGCTGGGGGCCGACCCACCATGCGCTCACTCGGCTCGGCCGCGACCTCGGCCATCGCTTCCAGCAGCGTCTCCAGCTTGTGTCGTGCAGCCATGTTGTAGCGAGCCGGGAAGTGAAAGAGCTGCAGCAAGATGCGCAGCGCATCGCGGTCGCGGAAGTGATTCTGACTGACCAGGACATGGGCGAAGAAACGCCACAGGCCATCGCCACCGACGGGAGCCGGGGCCGGGGCGGACAGCGCCCCCAGATCGCGCACGCTCAACGTCGACGGGATGTCGGTGGTGGGACGATTGATCTCGCCGGGCCGCAGACGCAGCGGCAGGTCGCGGTTCGTGCACAGAAGGTCGACCGACACCACTGCGTCCATCGGTGCCGCTTGCCCGCTCGGTTCGACGAACGACAGCAGGACTTGGCCGGCGGGATAGGCCGGCAGGTCCTCGCGTCCAATCACTCGCTCGGCCACGGGCGCGCGGTACTGCACTTGATACATGACCGGCGTCTCGCCCGCTTCCGCCGGAGGACGAAAGAACGAGAAAAATGGATGGTATTCCGTTGGACGGGGGTTGCGCTTGACGTGGCCGATGACTCGCTCGACGGAAAAGATGTCGTAGTGGCTGGGGGCCGTGCCTTCCGGGCGCAGCGGGTACTCGCCGCGCGTGCCATCGACAGTGATCGGCGTCGCCGTGTGCGGGAACAGGTTGACGACCGGCACGCAGTTCAGGCGAATGTGCTCGGTTGAAAGCACCAGCTCTTCGCCGGGCAGCGGGGCCAGCTCGAAGACCACATCGAAGCGCTCGGCCGTCGGGAACTGCGCCAAGACATCCAGGCCGTGCAGGTCCATAAACAGGTACTTCGGGGGAAACAGGAAGTACTCAACCAGGTGGCGATAGCCCGAAAACGCATAGCGCGGGTACGGCAGAAGCGAATCGGCCAGATCCCAGCCCAGCGGGCGCAGGGCATCGCGACCCAGCGAGGGCTCGCCCAGCGTCTGCCCCGCTGCATCCAGCACCCGCAGCCGCACGCCGCGTAGGTAGTGCGTAAGCCAGGCGAACAGCCCGAACGCCTCGCGCCCCATGCCCTGCACGTTGGCGCCGTGGAAGTACAGCCGCAGCGGGTGCTTTCCCAGACTGGCTAGCAGCACGTTGGGCAGCGGGCGCAGTCCCAGGTGCAGGCGCGACTGCGACACCCCAGATGCCGTCTGCCGCACGTCGTCGAGCAACAGCGGCAGGACCGGCGTGTCATAAATCGTTCGGAATGCGCAGGCCGTGCCATCGACGGGCACCGAGCGAACCTCGGCCCCTTTTTTCAGCACATACGGTGCCCGCAGCATGTTGGGTCGCGGCGTGATCTCCAAGATCGCGGCGCAGGGCGAAGGCCGCATCGCCGACGGGAAGATGTGCGACAAGAGCGGGTACAGAAGCTCGGGAAACTGCGCGTCCAGGTTCTGCCGAATCCGCCCCGTCAGAAACGCCACCCCTTGCAGCAGCCGCTCGACGTCGGGATCGCGCCCGCCCAGCTTCAGCTCGCGGGCGATGTCGGGATAGGCGGCGGCAAACTCCGCTCCCAGCTCGCGCAGGAAAGCGAGCTCATCTTCGTAGTAGCGCTTGAAGTCGCTGACGCGTCGGGTCTCGCTTCGGGGATCCATTACGGCGCGCTACGTTAGCCTTACCCGCCCGGAAGAGACAACAACCGTCTCAAACCACATCTCTTCGGCGCTCTTTCCCGTCGCCACCGCAGCCCGGATCTTGAAGCAAGCTGTCATCGGGTCCGGCGGATTCAGCACGTGCTCAACCTCGACCTGCGACACCCGCGGCTCGTACGCGCGAATGGTGCGCTCCAGCGCCTGCTCGATCTCGCGCGCCCTCTCGGGGATGCCGTGAATGATCTGCGTCATGTCCGGCAGCCCATACGTCTCACAGCACAGCGACATCCCCGAGCGCGCATTTAGGATCCGCTCCAGGTTCTTGCAGATCGAGTGCCGCAGGTCGTCCATATCATGCTCACTCTCGTGAGACCGATTGCCGGTACCGGCGCGCAGACGTTGGAAGAGGGAGTGGGAGGAGGGCATGGTCACCTCGCTAGCGAAGACTGGGTCGGAGCATCTAGTCGAATGCCCTTGGCAAGGCATATCGACTCAAGCTCCGATTTGCGGCTGACCGAGACTTGTCCCCAGGCCTGTTGGGCCAAGCCAGCATCCCCACTGCGACACGCTGCCAACCCGAAGACGATCCAGCCGTCCTGTAGACCCCCTT
>DAORCZ010000752.1:0-4535 GCA_035345735.1 Pseudomonadota bacterium
CTAGTTGTGGGCGTTCCACAGCTTGTAGACCGCGTCGCGCAGGCTCTGCGGGGCGACCCAGAAGGTGTAGCGGGTGTGGCTGGCCAGGCCATTTTTCCCGTCGCGGAAGTCGCGGACCTGGCCGTCTAGCTCGGCCTTCATGGCGCAGCCGGCGTAGACGGCGTGGATGTGCGGCGCCTCGCTGCTGGGCCAGCCATCGGCGCCCGGCTTGCGATACCAGGCGGCAAAGCCGCGCTCGCCCAGGTCGCTGAGCAAGGTGCGAATCTGCGCCTCGCTGCGCCCGACGGTGCGCAGGTCGACGGCGGCGGTGTAGGGCTGGCCAGAGGCGGTGCCGTCCTTGGCGTGATACCCGGCCGAGGCTGGCGCATTGCCGATGGTCTGGCTGATATCGCCGGCGTCGATGCCGATGCAGCGCAAGCGGTCCGAGGCATCCGGGTGCAGGCCGTACTTGAGCAGCGCCTTGTGCGGGCAGGCGGCCGCGATGGCGAGCTGCGCGTCGTCCGCCGCCGTGCCGTCTGATTCGGTGAGCTCTGACCCACCGCAGGCGACGGCGAGCGAGGCAAGGGATAGACCGAGAACGAGTCGAAGGGTGTGCATGGCCAGCCCAAATTGCAGCCCCCATGCCAGCCCGCCTTCGCGCGCTCTCCGACGGGAAGCCCGGCGCCCGACTGGGACTTAAGACCCCAATCGCAGGCCGCAGCCAGCAGCGGCAGGGGATGGTGGCAACCTGGGAACAGTAACCACCGAGTTAGCGACAAATGATTGCAATGATTACAAATCAGAATAATGAAGATTAATAAACGTAATCTGCTTATTGTCTTTGATAGTTATTTGTTTATTGCCACAGGTTCCTGCGCCGACCGGCGACCGACCAGGAAGTAGGTGCGCATCCGGCCTTTGCCTTTGATCTCGATCTCGCCACGCTCTTCAAAGACGAAAGCGTGCTGCATGCGCTCGTAGACCTCGGGCGTGCACTGGATGCGGTCCGGTTCGCCGTGCGACTCCATGCGGCTGGCGGTGTTGACCGTGTCGCCCCACAGATCGAACGCGAAGCGCTGCGTGCCCAGGACCCCGGCGACCACCGGGCCGGTGTGGATGCCGATGCGGACGTGCAGCGGCGGTTCGTCGCTGGCGGCGGCGGCTGGTTCGTTCGCCTGGGGAGGGCCGCGCAGCGCCGCGACCAGCTCCAGCGCCATCGACAGCAGGGCTTGCAGGTGATCGGGGCGCCGCCTGGGCACGCCGCTGACCACCATGTAGCAGTCGCCGATGGTCTTGATCTTCTCTAGACCGTACTTCGCCGACAGGGCATCGAAGCGCGAAAACACCGTGTTTAAGCGAGCGACGATCCGCTCAGGCTCGACCTGGCTCGAAAGCCCGGTGAAGCCGACGAGGTCGGCGAACAGCACCGACACCTCCTCGAAGCGCTCGGCGATGGCGCGCTCGCCGGACTTGAGGCGTTCGGCGATGACCTCGGGCAGCACGTTGTGCAGCAGGCGCTCGGACTTTTCGCGCTCGGTGCGCAGCAGGCGCATGCGGTAGGCCAGGCCCAGCGCCAGGAGCGCGATCTGCAGCGCCGTTCCCAGCTGGAAAAGATTGGCGTACAGCAAGGGAAGATAAAAAATCTTGGAAAACAGCATACGAACCAGATTGCTGCTGCCAGATATGGCCATAATCCCGGTGGCGATCAAGAAGAACAGCGCCGGACGAAAACCGCGGACCGCGGCGTGTACCGCCCCGCCCATGCTGCCAACAATCGACGAGAGTGCCCCCAGGTAAATAATAAAATGGCCGATTTGTAGATTGTGCGAAAAATAGCAAATTAAAAATGGGCCGGCGGACAGCGGGGTGGTCAGCCTAAGCATCCAGTCCGCCGGGCGCGAGTAGCGATCCAGCGACAGATAGTGTCGCCCGAACTGGCAGAAGCAGATCAGGATGGCGGTCAGTGCCAGCCCGCCTCCGCCGTACCAGTCCCAGGTGGCAAACGGCCCGGCCAGGCCAGGAAGATAGAAGCCGACCCCGCTGATCTCTAAGAAATAGATGCCCAGACTGACGAGCATGCCGCAATACCAAAGAAGCGAGACATCTCGTTCGGATGTGTAGATGATGATATTGTAAAATATCATAATGAGAATAATTCCGAGATAAATACCCTGATAAAGCCAGAGCTCGCGGGTCTCTTGCAGATGGTGCTCGGCCGACTGCAGGGTGATCTCGGCGCTGCGGATCGACAGGAAGCCGCCGGGGTGCGGGCGCTTGACCAGGCGCAGGTACAGCACCTGCTCAGCGCCGGGCGGAAGCGAGAGCGGGAAGCCGATGCCGGGCTCAGAGAGGGCGCGCTCGGAAGGCGGCACGTCATGGCCACCCCGCCGCACCCAGGGGCGACCTTCGGCATCCTGTCCGTAGAGCGTGACCTCGTTCCAGCGCGCATAGGGAAAGGCGAAGCGCAGCAGCCAGCTCGTCGGTGGGTGGGCGTCGGGGGCGGCGTGGGGGCGCAGCCGTAGCCGGCCCCAGAACACCCCGGCGCGCTGGCGATGCCCGGCCTGCTGGATGCCGTGCCGCCCGAAGTGACCGGCCCCGGCCAGGCGCTGCGCCCCTGCAAGGTCCAGGCTGCCGTCCCGGTCTTCATAAAGCTCTAAGGCCGAGCTGAGGTCCGTCGTCGTCGTCGCCGCGCTCGACAGGTCGATGGCCAAAGCCGGCTCGTCGGCCCGGGCCGAGCCGAGCAGGAGCAAAGGCAGCAGGAAGGCCATCGCCACGGCCGCAAGCCCACGCCGGGGCGCCAGGGACGGAAGGGTCAGGGGGGAGAGCTGGGGTAGGGATCGCAAGGCCGACTCAGAGAGGGGAGGGTGGGGCCGGAGACGCGGCTCGGCGCGCCCGCGGCTACAGGTCGTCGCAGGGGTTCTGGCGCTTCTCGCCGGCGTAGACGCCAAGCTCGGTCCAGATCATGTGCAGGTTGTCGGCGACCGGGACGGCGAGCAGGCTGGTGCGGGCGGCGCCCTTGACCCAGGTCGACTGCGTGCCACCGGGCCCGACGATGAAGCGCAGGTCGCCGGTCTTGGTCGAAAAGATCTCGCCCTGCGAGTCCGAAACCACGTTGGTCATCTTCTGCAGCTTCATATTGCCCTTGGGCCCAACGAACAGGCGGAACGAGGTCGCGGTGGCCTGCGTCGAGCCCTTGTCGACGTAGTAGTAGTTGCCGCGCTCGTCGCGGGCCAGGGCGTGCGGCACATGCAAGTTGGGAATCGGCGCGAAGCTGGCGGCGGTCAAAAGCGAGGTGGCTTCGGCTCCCGTCATGACCTTGAGATCGGTGTGGCTGGGGCCGCAGTGGACCGCGCAGGTGCCCTTGCCGGCATCGACGATCACCGACGAGTGGACGCGGATATCGGCGCCGCGGAAGTTGGGGTTCGCAGTCGGATTCACAAAGCGCGGATCGAAGAACGTCATGCCGCCCAGCAGGTCGACAATCGGCACGCGGGTCATGCGCTTGCCGTCGCCGTAGTACAGAAGCGGCGACGAGCCGCCGCTCGGCATGTGCATGACATAGTGACCTTTGCCATCGGTGCAGACGCCGGCCTGGGCCAGGGTGATGCGCTGTCCCAGCGTGCGGCCATCGCCCCAGGGGGCGGCGTCACCCGCCGTCTTGGCCAGCGCCGGTGCGACTTCTAGCGCCTCCAGCGCCTTGGTCGCGAAGTCATCATGGTTGGACTTTTCGGGATCGACCGCGGCTTCGAGCTTGCTGCCGGTCAGCGTCAGCTTGTGCGGACCGCCCCAGCTACAGCTCAGCTCTTTGACCTTGTCGCGCAGCATGCCGGCCGCGGCCGGGGTCTTTTTGCACAGCTCAGCCAGCACATTTACCGGCGTCGAGCAGAAGCTACTTACCGAGTAGGTCTTCATGACCTCGTCGCTGACCGAGGCCCAGGCGATTGTCGCGCGCAGCTTGCTGCCGCAGACCTTGTCGGCTTCCGCCACCGCGTCCGCCAGCGACTTGTCCTGCTCGGCCTGCTCGTCTTTGCGCGAGAAGTTGCTGAACCGGGCCAGCGTGCCATCTGCCTTCTGCTTTTCGTGCTGGGCCAGAATCGCCGCCGCGTTGGCGGCCTTGCTTGCCGCTTCATCGCCGCTGACCGGGTGCGCGGTGCGGACGTCGCCCGGCAGGTAAAGCTCCCAGCGCTCGCGACCGCCGTGGTGAACCTGCACAAACGAGAACGACCGGCCGCGCCACTGCGTCGTGTAGTAGTCGCTGTTGCCGTTGCTCGACCGCTTGTACGGCAGGGCCAGCCCGTCAAACGGGCTCTTGGTGCCCGTGACCTGGATGATCGCGTTGCCGTCCGCCACCGGCTTGAGCTGGATCAGCGTCACCGTCTCGCCGCGCGGGCTGCGCAGGACACGGGTGCTCTCGACGTTTGCGCTCTGGGCATGGGCGATGAGCGCCACGCTCGCCACCCCCGCCGCCACCGCAGTCACTCGGAAAAATCGCTGCATAGGTTCTCTTCCCCGGCGCAAATTCAAGACGCGCCGTCGTCAGCATAGCCCGCCGTCCC
>DAORCZ010000753.1:0-4523 GCA_035345735.1 Pseudomonadota bacterium
CTGCGCCTGCTGCCCCCGGTGGTGACGATTCTTGACCCCAGCGAGGGGGCGTCCGTCACGACGAGCCCGCTCACGGTTCGCGTGGCGGTGCGCTCGCCCTCCGGCGAACCGGTGCAGTCGGTGCGCGCCCTGGTGCAGGGTCGCCTGATGCAGCTACGCGATGTACGAGATCAGACTCCCAGCCGCCCGACTCCGGAAGAGGAAGGAGTCACTCCGGAATCCAGCCTCTATTCGCTTCCGGTGACCCTTCCAGCAGAGGACTGCACCCTCGCCATCCAGGCCGAGACCGCGCAGTCGCGCAGCCAGGAAGCCCTCTTGCACCTGCGCTGGGCGGGCCCCAAGGCCGTGACGGCGGCGCCGCATTCCGATCTCTACGTGCTCGCGGTGGGCACCAGCAAGTACCGCCAGAACCGTCTGCGCCTCGGGTTCCCGGCCAAGGATGCCGCGGATCTGGCGGCGGCACTCAAGACCCAGGAAGGCAAGCGCTATCGCCGGGTCGAGATCCGCGTCCTGGCCGACGAGCAGGCGACTCGCGCCAACATCCTGGAGGGACTGGCCTGGCTGCGCCAAAAGACGACGCCCGAAGACACCGCCGCCTTCTTCCTGGCGGGCCATGGCATCAACGAGGCCAGCGACGGCAAGTACTACTATCTGCCCTACGATGCCGAGCCGGGCGCCGCGGCCGATACCATGGTTGATGCGGGACAGATCCAGTCTTTCCTGGGCAGCATCCGCGGCAAGGTCCTCCTATTTCTCGACACCTGCCACTCCGGAAACGTCTTGGGACCGCAACGCGGGCAAGGCGGACTCGATGTAAACCGCTTCGTCACCGACCTGTCCAGCGTGGACAGCGGCGTTGTCGTCTATGCGGCATCGACCGGCGGACAGGTCTCGCGCGAGACGGAGCGCTGGGGCAACGGCGCATTCACCAAGGCGCTGGTGGAAGGCCTGCGGGGCAAAGCCGACTACAGCCGCACCGGAATGATCACCGTCAGCTCGCTAGAGCTTTACATCAGCTCCCGCGTCAAAGAGCTGACCTTGGACGAGCAGACCCCGACGACCGCCAAGCCCAGCACGGTGCCGGACTTCCTGATTGCCAGAGTCCCGCCGCCGCGACCGCTCTACAAAAAAGCCTGGTTCTGGGGCACGCTCGGCGCCGCCGCCGCGGTCGTGGCCGCGACCAGCACCGGCTTGGCGATCGCGCTGCAACCCAAGCTTGCCGGGATTCCTAGCAGTGATGGCGGAACCTTCGTCGTCACCTTCCCGGGGGTTCCCTAGCCATGGGCAGATACAGCGTCCTGTCTTCGATCCTGTGCGTGGGATTGGGAACGGGCTGTGGCAGCGCCGCCAGCAGCAACGGTCTCTCTGTCCTCGTCACCGTGTCGGATGTCCCCCAGAAGGCGGTCTATTTGCAGGAACGGACCGTACTCAGCAACGGCCCCCCTCTGTTTCTCGAGTCCTCGACCGAGCTACCGTTCGATCTACGCGCCACGCCCCCATCCCAGCCCGGAATCTTCACCTTTGTGCTCACCCCGCAGCCCTGGTCGAAGATCGCAGCGTTTCTTGCTGTCGTGGTGGCCGTCGCCGCCTTCGACGCATCCGGGTGTCTGGTCGGAGTCGGGACGAGCAGCGTTGCCCTAGGGCTCGTTCCTTTCCCGGTGGACGTCTCGACGCTTACCCTGAATGTACCGCTACGCCAGTTCCCGCAGCCCGACTGCACGGGAAACCGCACTCTGGTCCTCCACGAGGTGACGAAGGGACCCGCCGACCTGTGCTTCGGGCGCTGTGCCGCTGGCTCCGCCGGCTCCTGTCTTTGTGTGAGTGGCTGGGGATTTCATCCCAAGTCGCAGCTCATGTGGAATGGTCAGAAACTCGATCCGCTTCTGAACAGCCAATGGGCCTCGCCCGTCTCGATGATCATATCCGGCGTCCCCCTTCCGTATTCCGGGCCGCTGCGTGTGACCAACCCCGATGGCGAGACCGCAGAGCTGGCCCATGTGTCGTTCTGAAGAGCGCGCTGCAGCCGGGAGGAGCTTGCCAAGCGGCGCGCGGGCCCGCGGCGCCTGGCTCCTTTTTCTTCTTCTGATGCTTAGCAGCTGTAGCCAAGGGGGACAGGCTCTCAGAGTGTTCATCGGCCAGACCTTGTCGCCGGAGAATCCCATGCAGGTCCTCTTGCTGCTCAACGGACAGCGTGCCGATCAGAGGATCTCGATCCCGTGGGTTTCGGTGGCCACGCTGGGGCACACGTATAGCTTTGTTCTACAGCTTCCGGCGGACGCGGTGGGCACGCTGGATCTCGCGCTCGCTCACTTCGGAACCAACGGCTGCCTGCGATGGGTCGATTATTCCAGCCTGACCCTCCGCGGCGGAAACAGCACCCAGGATGTGCAAGTCCCTGGGTATGGCGTAACTGGCTTTAGCCTGGTGAATGATCAGGGGACCGGTACACCCTTCGCCCATTCGATGATCTGTCCCCCGCCGGAGAAGATCCCGGTTCTGGCTTTCGTGGAGCTGACTGCCGCATCTCAGCCCCAGCCGGGCGGCCCCCTGACGATCGACGGCTGGGGGTTTCTGCCCGGCTGCACGTTCACCATCAACGGCGTCGCAGCGGAAGTCGTCCGCTGGCACTCGCCTCTGCGGGTCGAAGTCCGCGTGCCGGCCGCCGTCAGCGCGATCCCTCCCATCTCTATCAACGTCCAGAATCCCGATGGCGAGAGCGACACACGGACGGATCTGATTCGTTCGATGTAGAAAGGACTGACCATGCTGCGTGCCCCGATTCACGCCTCTGCGGCTACGGTGCTTGTGCGTGATGGCGGGACCGTCCTCGCGACGTTCCTAGGGGGGCCATAACCATGCGCAAGGTCCCCGCCCATGCCTTGTGTGGGATTCTGTTTTGGGGCTGCGTCCTCGGCTGTGAGAGCGCGGATCCCAACGCCCCAGTCCCCATCCTGGCTCAGGCCTACAACATACCGTCAGATGCTGTCCGGCTGGAATCGCGGGCAGGACTCATGTACCTGCCTATGATTGAATCTGATTCAGAGCTATCCTTTGATCTACGCAAGACGCCTCCCGCCAATCCTGGAAGCTTCAGCTTTGTGCTCATTCTGCAACCAGGGTCACCCATGCTCTGGCTAGGGAGCCTGAGGGTTCTCGTGTTGTCGATCGCCGCGTTCGACGCATCCAACTGTCTCATCGGCTCCGGTGTCGGCTCACTTGGGCTAGGGACCCTCCGGCCCGAGGTCAGCCCGGCTGCCCTGAGCGTGGAACTCCGCCAGTTCTCGTCGCCGGACTGCGCGGGAACGCGGGAGCTCGTCCTCCACGATGTGACGCCGGCGTTAAGCGGCTTCTGTGGAAATTTCGCTGTACCGTCCAGCTCCCCTTTGCCACAAGAATTCTGTGTTAGTGGTTGGGGATTCCATCCAACATCTCAGCTTATGGTGGATAATTTCCCTCTCCGCAAGGACTTAATGACATGGACTTCGGCATCTAGCATCATTGTAAATCGTTTGAATCGTTCTGGCCGTTTGCGCATTATCAACCCAGATGGCAAGACCGCCGAGCTTGCCAATGTGTCCTTCTGAAGAAATCAGGAGAACCGGTGAGGAATTCTCAACTTTTTACGCAGGCTCGCCGGTTTTGGCTGCTGCTCCTATTCGGAGTCCTAAGTGGCTGCGGTCCGGGGGGACAAATTTTGCAGGTGATGTTCAGCAGCGCCTCATTCCCCAACCCGATCCATTCACTGCAGGTCCTGCCCCTGCTCAACGGACAGATCGCAGATCAGCGGCTGTCGATTCCCGTGCCGATGGGAGACGCTGTCCAGCACAGCTTTGTCCTTGTGCTGCCAGCGAGCGCCGTGGGCGAGCTGCGGCTCTTGCTCGCCAAGTTCGACGCCGACGGCTGCCTGCAATCAGCCGAACCTTCGCGGGGGATCTGGCTCGATGGCACAGGCCACACGCAGCAGGTGCAAGTCGGGTCCTTCACAGACGGGTTCAGTCTGACGGGTTTTCCAGGGATGCCGTACTGGCATCCAGGGGGATGTCTGCGGGCGGAAACGATTCCCGTTCTGGCCTTTGTTGAGGTGTCGATATTCACCCCGTTTCAGCCGGGCGGCACCCTGACGATCGATGGCTGGGGGTTTCTGCCCGGCTGCACGTTCACCATCAACGGCGTCGCAGCGGAAGTCGTCCGCTGGCACTCGCCTCTGCGGGTCGAAGTCCGCGTGCCGGCCGCCGTCAGCGCGATCCCTCCCATCTCTATCAACGTCCAGAATCCGGATGGCGAAAGCGACACGCGGACGGATCTGATT
Organism: Pseudomonadota bacterium; assembly: GCA_035345735.1. Taxonomy (GTDB): domain Bacteria; phylum Myxococcota_A; class Polyangia; order Palsa-1104; family JAEUJZ01; genus JAEUJZ01. The sequence continues at coordinate 4,310 of DAORCZ010000753.1, forward strand.
CGTTCGATGTAGAAAGGACTGACCATGCTGCGACGACCGCTCCCTCCTTTTTGGTTCGTGCTGTGGCTTCTTTTGCCGGCGGGCTGTGCGCAGCCGGTGAAAAGGGGCCAGGCCGTCCAGTCAGGCCCCGGCCCCGCATCGGCCCCGCTGCGCATCACGGCCATCGAGGTGCGCGAGGGCAAAGCGGTGCGAAATCTAGAGCGAGGCGAGCCGC
>DAORCZ010000754.1:0-4517 GCA_035345735.1 Pseudomonadota bacterium
TGTCCCGGCTGCCGCCTACGAAGACTGGGTCAAGACGCTGCTTTTGGCCGTGCGTGATGCCGGGCCGGCCAGCCTATCGACCCTGCTGAGTGACGAGTCCCGCCGCCAGGCCGGGGCGCAGCTTCAGCGCCTGCAGGCCATCTGTCACATCTACCTCGGTGGCGATGCCGATCGAGGTCGTGCCGCCAGCCTGCTTGGCGCGGCGCAGTTTCCGGTCGAGCGGGCGCTCTTTCTGACCTTGGGAGCAACGAACGCCAGCGTCGAGCAGCTGAGCACAGCCGGCGATCTTCTAAAGCAAGCGGGTCGCTTGGTGCGAGCCGCATCGGCCTATGCCGCAGCCGGACAGCGGGACGCGGCCATCGCCTGTTATCAGGCGCTCTTGGCCTCGCCTGCTGGCGCGCCAAATGGCGCAGCCGAGCCGACGGGTCGCCTGCCGTGGACCGACTACGAACAGGCGCTGACCCACTTTCAGCTGATCGTCCTTCTGTCGCTGGCCGGCCGCGGGGCCGACGAGATCCAGCGTCACTCGGTGGCGGCGCAGAGCCTGCTGGAAAAGCTCGCCGACGAGCACGAGGCCGCGGATCAGCCCGAGCGGGCCATCGATGTTTACTGCGTGTACATCGCGCTCGGTCGTGCCACCGCGCGCTTCGAGAACATCGCCGAGGGCTTTGTCGGCTGCCTGCGCCTACTGAAACAGGAGCGGCTGATCACCGCCGCGCTGCGCTGCTACGAAGACTTCTTGGCCTGCTGCGTGCAGTGGGGCGAGTTCCTACTGGCTGGCCAGCAGGCCCGCGAGGCGGCGGATTTCTTGGATCACTGCAGCCTGCCCTGGGGCGATCGTTATCGTCGTCGCGCCGCTGAGTTTTTCGCGCAGGCTGGTGCGGACGAGCGTCGCGAGCCGGCCTATCGCGAGAGCCTGCTGTTGCAAGCCGTGGCGCTGTACAGCGCGTTGTCCGATCATGACGCGGTCCGTCTCATCCTGCTGCAGCTAGCCGAGCTGCCATCGGCGCCGCGCTCATCGGTCCTGCCGTCCGCGACCGCCGACCGTTCCCCTGATCGTGCGGCTCGTTATCGGCGTCTGGCGGGCCTGTATCCCGCGCCCGCTGTGATCAGCGAGGGGGCCGCAGCGGAAGGGCACGCTGTCACCGCGGCAGAGACAGAGCCCAGCGAGCTGGCCGCCGAGATCGCCGATCGCACCGGTGAGCTGCCGGTCTGGGATCTCGATCTGTGTGAGTGGGAGGATGCCGGCGATCCCAACGTGATCGCGTTTGCCATCCTCTGCGATCGGGGGCGCCCGCTGCTCAGTCGGCGTCAGGCCCTACGGGTGCTCATGCTGCACGATCTCTCGCCGCCGGCTCCAGCCTCGATGGATGCGATCCAGGCGCGCTTGCAGTTGGTCGATGCCGTCGCCGGTCTGCGCAGCTACGAGGCGCTGCGACCGCTGGAAGAGCTGCTCTACGCGGCACGGCCGGTGGGACCGATCGCCATCTCGGCCGCTGCCCCGGATGGCGAGTGGCGAGCGACGATCCTGCGCCGACCACAGACCCTGGCGACTGCGCCGGACCTGTTTGCCGATGACCTGCTGCCGGCGCTGCGTCGGCAGCTGATCGAGCGCCTGCCGCGCCTGCATTTCCGTCGCTCGCTGGCCATGGTGGTACGCGGCCTCACCGACCCCGATCTCGCCGTGTTTGCCGCCAGCTTGCAGGCCCTCAGCCAGGGGCGATACATCGGCAGCGTAGGCTTGCTTTCGCGCATTCTCGACGGCACGGAGCCCAGTCTGGCTGCGGTGCCGTCGATCTCGCGGCTCGACGTCAAGCGGGCTGCCTTGGTTGCGCTGTCTCGAGTGCGTGAGCTGCGCGCTTATCAGCTCATCCTCGATGCCTATCGGCGTGAGGCCGAGCCCCTGCGCGGCGATGCTTTTCGCCTGCTGCGCTACGGGTTGTCATCGGACAGCAATACCGTGCGACCGCTGCTTCTGCGGGCGGTGCAGGCGGGCGGTGCCGAGCTGGCCGCGCTGCGGGGTCTGGTGGGGGATTAGGTCGCGCTTACAGATCGATGGCTTCGCCGTAGGCTGCCTCGACGGCACCCTTCATGACTTCGGCGAAGGTGGGGTGGGCAAAGACGGTGTGTAGGATCTCGGTGGCGGTGAGCTCGCTGGCGCGCGCCAGGGTCAGGGTGGCGATCATGTCGCTGGCGCTGCCACCGAGGATATGGGCGCCCAGGATCTCGCCGCTCTGGTCGTCGATCACGACCTTGACCATGCCGTCGGTCTCGGTCGTCGCCTGACCCTTGCCTGACACCTTGAAGGGGAACTTGCCGATGCGCACGGCTCGGCCCCCCTCGCGCGCCTTTTCTTCGGTGAGACCCATCGAGCCGACTTCGGGACGACAGAAGGTCGCGCCGGGCATCGTCGAAAAATCGACGCGGCGTCGCTCGCGCTCGGGCACGCCGGCCAGCCCTTCAACGCAGGAGATGCCCTCGGCCGAGGCCTTGTGGGCCAGCAGCGGGCCGCCGATCAGATCACCAATCGCGTACAGCCCAGCGATCGGCTTGCCTTCGTTATCGAGGACGCGATAGTCGGCATCGACGCGCACGAAGCTGCGCTCGATCTGAGCGTTCAGCGATTCCAGGCCCAGTCCATCGCTGTTGCCGCGCACGCCGACCGCCGACAGCAGCTTTTCGCAGCGCACCGTCAGGCTGTGCCCGGCTTCGCTGGTGAAGCGGACTTCAAGCTCGCTCTGGCCGCGCTTCACATCCGTCACCTTGGCGCCGGTGTGGATGGCGATGCCCTGCTCGGTCAGGCTCTTTTTCAGCGCCGCCGAGATCTCCCTGTCTTCGACGGGCAGGATGGTCGGCAGGGCTTCAATCAGCGTCACCCGCGTGCCGATGGCGTTGTAGAAGTACGCGAACTCAACACCGATAGCCCCGGCTCCGACGATGCACAGCGACGCTGGCTGGGCTGGCAGGTTCATCGCCTCGAAGTAGGTCAGGACCTGCTTGCCGTCGGGCTCCATGCCGGGCAGGACACGCGGCCGGGCCCCGGTGGCGAGCAGCAGACTGCGGGCCCGCATCTCTTTGCCGCCGACATCCAGGGCCAGCCCGCCGTCGTCGCGTCGCTTGATGAGAGCCGTGGCGCGCACCCATTCGATGCGGTTCTTTTTGAACAGATAGCCGACGCCCTTCTGCTGGTTTTCGGCCACCTTGCGGCTGTGCGCGATGGCCTTGGGATAGTTGAAGCGCAGGCCCGTGGCTTCGATGCCTAGCTCGGCGCCGTGGCGCAGGCCGGCGAAGAGCTCGGCGCTGTGGAGGAGCGCCTTGGTCGGGATGCAGCCCCAGTTGGCGCAGATGCCGCCGAGGTGCTCTTTTTCGATGACCGCGACCTTCTGGCCAAGCTGTGCCGCGCGGATCGCCGCGACGTAACCGCCGGGACCTCCACCGACGACAATCAGGTCGAGCTCGCCGCTGTCTTTGCCGCCCTCTTTGCCGGGCGTGGTCTGTGCGGGCTTGGTCGTCATTACAGCACCAGGAGCATCGGATTTTCGAGACCGCGCACGACCTCGGCCAGGAGTCGCGCGCCCAGCGCCCCGTCGATGACGCGGTGATCGCAGGACAGCGTCAGGGTCATGCGGCGCTCGATGCGCAGCTCGTCTTTGCCGTCTTTTTCCACCACCACCGGTCGCTTCTCGACGCGGCCGACGGCCAGGATGCCGGGCTCGGGCGGGTTGATGATGGCGAAGAATTCGCGGATGCCGTACATGCCGAGGTTGGTCAGGCTGAAGGTGCCGCCGGTGTACTCCTCGGGGCGCAGCTTCTTTTCGCGCCCGCGGGCGGCCAGCTCACGCACCTCGCGAGCCAGCGTGCCCAGCGACTTGTGATCGGCATTGCGCACGACGGGGGTAATCAGACCCTCGCCTTCGTTGAGCGCCACGGCGACGCTGACATCGACGCGGGCGTGCTTGATGACGTGCTGTCCGTCGGGGGCCAGCGACATATTGGCCGACGGCACGACGCGCAGCGCGCGGGCCAGGGCCTTGAGCACCATATCGTTGACGCTGACCTTTTCGCCACCGGCGGCCTGGCCGCTCTGGTTGAGCTGATCGCGGAACTGCCACAGCGCATCGACGCCGGCATCGCTGGTCAGGTAGAAGTGGGGCACGGTCTGCTTGGCTTCCAGCAGGCGGCGCGCGGCGGTGCGGCGGATCATCGGCAGCGCGACCAGCTCGTCGCCGGCCAGCATCGGTGCGGCGGCCGGGGTGCTTGCTGCGGGGGCCGCAACCACCTCGACCTTGGGCGGCGGTGCCGTCGGCGCGGCAGCCTGTGCCGTACCTTGGGCAGCAGCGCGCTCGATGTCGCGCTTGACCACGCGACCGCCCGGACCTGAGCCGGCGATGCGGCGAATATCCAGCCCGGACTCGTCCGCCAAGCGGCGGGCCAGCGGCGAGGCGAGCACGCGTCCCGTCGGTGCAGCCGCCGCGACCGCTGCCGCCACGGCCGGCGCAATCGCCGGAGCAACCCCA